>CAZFZT010000011.1:0-2131 GCA_964523675.1 uncultured Isosphaeraceae bacterium | reverse complement strand
ACCGCGATTCCCCAGACGAGCCAACTCATGCCGGCAGTCCACGAGCCGAGGATGGTCCATCCAAGTGCAAAGAGAAGGATGCCGAGGACAATCTGCGGCAGGAAGTACCACCTGTCGAGAAAACGGATCACCGCATCCTTTTGAAGATCTTTCGTGACGGCTTTCGGGTCGATGTGGCCATCCTTCATGATGGTCCAGAACATGTGCGCCCAGGTAAAGCCGTGCTGCGGCGAGTGTGGATCATGTTCGCCGTCAGACTCCTTGTGATGGATGCGATGCACGCCGACCCAGCGGATCGGGCCTCCCTGCCAGTTCATCGTGCCCAGCGCCGCAAGAAAGTGCTCGAACCATTTCGGCGTTTGAAAACTGCGATGGGTGAGCAGGCGATGGTATCCGATGCAGATGCCCCATCCGCCGCAAATCCACCACAGGCCGACCGCCATGAGCAATCCGGTCCAAGTGAAGAAAACTGGAAAGAACGCAAGAATGCAGCCCAGATGAAGTCCGGCGATGCCGAGGAAATTAGACCAGGCGATGTTACGGAGGGAGAACGCGTGAGCGGCGTCGAGGCCGGTGGATGGATTGTGCAATGAGACTCCGATCGCTCAGCCGGGATATCGCTGAGGGTGTGTGTAAAGCGGGCGGGACATGCCGCGCCTCAGGCATCGATGGACGCGTGCGCGGGAGGAACGAGAAGTAGAGTCTATGCCGACCGATCGTGCAACGGGTGTTTCATGCGACGCGGTACGCGAGATTGGTTCCTTTCAGGCGTCAAACGCAAGGCACGGTGCCCGAATCCATTAAGCGCGGTACGATATCGTTATGACACGGCTGACCAGTCCCTCCCAACGCCCCAGCGCCACCATCGAAATGGATGCACCCAAGACCAATCCACAGCAATCACTGTCAATTCTCATCGCTGACAAGTTTGAGCAGTCGGGCGTGGAAGCGCTGCGCAATCTTGGGTGCGATGTGCAGGTGGATGCAGACCTCACCGGCGAAGCGCTGCCTGATGCTGTGGCGGAGATCAATCCGGATGTGTTGATCGTCCGCTCGACGAAGGTGTCGGCAAAGGCGATCGAACAGGCGAAGGATCTGAGTCTGATCGTGCGCGCAGGGGCCGGCTACGACACCATCGATGTAACGGCCGCCTCGGAGCGCGGCGTCTTTGTCGCCAACTGCCCTGGGAAGAACTCGATTGCTGTTGCGGAACTGGCGTGGGCGTTGATTCTTTCCTGTGATCGGCGCGTGCCCGATCAGACGGCCGAACTGCGCGCTGGGACGTGGAACAAGAAGGAATATGCCAAGGCGGCAGGGCTTTACGGCCGCACACTCGGCATCGTCGGCTTGGGCCAGATTGGTATCGAGGTCGCGAAGCGTGGCAAGGCGTTCGGCATGAAGGTCATGGCGTGGTCGCGATCGTTGACGGAGGAGCGGGCCGATGAGTTGGGCGTCGGTTACGTGAGCAATCTGATCAATATCGCGAAGATGTGTGATGTCATCTCCGTTCACTGCGCCGCAACCGAAGAGACGAAACAGCTGATCAGTGAGCAATTCATCGCGGCGATGAAGCCCGGCGCTTATCTCATCAATACGAGTCGGGGAAGCGTTGTTGATGAAGACGCGCTCAAGAAGGCCGTTGCGGAGCGTGGCGTTCGTGCAGGTCTGGATGTCTTCGCCAACGAGCCCAGCGGAGGCGCTGGTGAGTTCGAGGCACCCATTGTTCACGAAGCTGGCGTCTACGGCACACATCATGTTGGAGCATCAACTGATCAGGCGCAGCAGGCGATCGCAGCCGAAACGGTTCGAATCGTCAGTTCCTACTTTGAAACAGGCGAGGTGCCGAACTGCGTCAATCGCGCTGCGTCGACGCCGGCAACCAACCTGCTGACCGTGCGTCATATGAATCGTCCGGGAGTTCTTGCGCACGTGTTCTACACACTTGGTCAGGCCGGGATCAATGTCGAGGAGATGGAGAACATCATCTACGACGGCGCCAAAGCCGCCTGCGCACGCATTCAACTCGATGACCTGCCCAATGAACAACATTTGAGCGCGATCAGTACGAACGAAAACATCCTCAGCGTCTCATTGGCGCGTATTCGAAAGTGACGGGCGGATCACCAGAAGA
>CAZFZT010000010.1:0-59433 GCA_964523675.1 uncultured Isosphaeraceae bacterium | reverse complement strand
GAACTCGATGGCTACGGCCGCATCCTTTACCTCACGAAGGATGTTTGGCCCGAGTTCATTTCCTGCGTACTCGCCGTGCATGAAGATGCGATCAACAACAACCGCGAGGCGGTTCAGCAGCTCGTGCAAGGCATCGCGCGGAGCGGGAAGTGGCTCGACGCCTCCATGGACCACCGCATGCAGGCGTCCGATTTCGTCGCCAGAAAATACTACAACCAGGATCCGGAGTTGCTTGCCTTCGTGCTCAGCAAGCCGCCCGACCGCGTCAGGTATACCAACCTCACGGTGCAGCGGCCGAACTTCGAGGAAATCGAACAACTCGCGATCGAATCTGGCATGCTGAAGGGCACGGTCGGTTTCGACGACTATTGCGACACGAGTTTCGTGACGGACGACGCGGAGATCGAGGCATACGAGTGGGAGATGCCAGCGTCATTGCCGCGCCCTCACTGACACGATTCCATCCTCATTCACGATGAAGTTGTCGCGCCAAATTCGCAAGTTCATGCTTCCTCTCTGTGTGGCTGCGCTATTGCTGCTCGGCTGGCACGCGGCGGTTCACCTGTCGGGCAGTGACCTGTTTCCCACGCCCGGACAGGTTTTGCAAGGCACGATCCAGTTAGCGCAGCCGAGCACGCCGATTGCGGCCGATACTCCCTGGTATCGCGTTCCCTTCGAGTATCTGGAGCAGTCGCGGCTGGTGCGCTACATCGTGGCGTCGCTGTTTCGCGTCACGATCGGCTTCGGGCTCGCACTTCTTATCGGCATTCCCTTCGGCCTGCTGCTGGGCTGGTCGACCCGCATGTTTGATGCGTTCAACCCGATCATCCAGGTGCTGCGGCCGATCTCGCCGATCGCGTGGATTCCCGTGGCGATCCTGTGGTTCGGTGTTGATGACCGCGCGCCGATCTTTCTCATTTTTCTCTCCAGCGTGTTCCTGATCACAGTCGCATCGATGGCTGCGGTGCAGAACATACAACTGGTGTACGTGCGCGCGGCAAGAATTTTCGGTTTGAGCCAGCCGCAATTGTTTCTGCGCGTGACTCTGCCGGCGTGCCTTCCGCAGATTCTGACAGGGGTGCGGATCGCGCTGGGTGTGGCGTGGCTGGTGGTGGTCGCTGCGGAGATGATTGCGGTCAATTCCGGATTGGGGTTCTTGATCATCGATGCGCGGAACGCGGGCAAGCGCTACGACCTGGTGCTGGCAGGCATGGCGATGATCGGGATCATCGGCCTGGTGCTGGATCTTCTGGTGCGTCGTCTGGAGCATTTCGATGAAGTGCGATGGGGGTACGTATCACGATGAGCGCCCAATCGGCCGTTGAGGTCAGCAAACTCTGGATGAGTTACCTCGGCAAGAAGCGCGGCGAGGATGTGCATGTTCTGCAAGACGTCTCGCTTTCTGTGCGCCAAGGTGAGTTCGTGTGCATCGTCGGTCCGTCCGGCTGCGGCAAATCTACACTGCTCAACATCATCTGCGGTTTTCTTCGCGCCTCTCGCGGCGATGTGCAGGTGCAAGGCACACCCGTCACCGGACCTGATCCGCGACGCATCTTTCTTTTTCAGGAGAATGGCGTGTTCCCGTGGCTGCCGGTGCGCGGCAACGTCGGCTTCGGGCTGCTCAACAAGCCGCGTGAACAGCGCGATCCGATCGTGCAGCATTACATCGACATGGTCGGCCTCACGGGATTTGAAGACACCTACCCGCACGAACTTTCCGGCGGTATGCGGCAGCGCGTCGAGATTGCCCGGGCCCTCGCCGCCGATCCTGACATCCTTTACATGGATGAACCGTTCGGCGCGCTGGACTTCATTACGCGTCTGAAGATGCGGGCCGACCTCATCCGCATCTGGCAAAGCGAGCGCAAGACGATTCTGTTCGTAACGCACGACATCGAGGAATCGGTGCAACTTGCTGATCGCGTGATTGTCATGAGCAAGCGTCCCGCAACGATCAAGACCGAAGTCGTCGTCGATCTGCCTCGGCCGCGCGATCTGGATTCGCAGGGCTATTTGCAGACGCGCGACCGCATCTTCCACGCGATGGGTATGAGCGCCAAACGGGGCGGCGAGGCCGAGCCGGAAGCTGCCTGACTGCCTCGCCTTCAGAGTCTGTGGGCCTGCACATCGCGCAGCCAAACAAAGGACGGACTGCGCTGGAGAGGAACGGGTAGTGCAAACGTCTCGGCGAGGGGAGCGCGGACGTTCCGTCCGCAACGTGTTCATGCGGGTGGGACGCCCGCAACATGTTGATGCGCGTGGGACGCCACCGCGTGCTGCTCTTAGACATGCGCCGCGAGGGCTTTCATGCGCTTGACGACTTCTTCAACATTTTCGCGGCTGTTGAAGGCGGAGATGCGGAAGTACCCTTCGCCGAAGCGGCCGAAGCCGGCTCCAGGTGTGATGACGGTGTGGGCGTGCTCGAGCATGCGGTCGAACATGCCCCACGAGTCGATGCCGTCGGGACAGGCGACCCAGACGTATGGCGCGTTGACCCCGCCGTAGGTTTCGAGGCCGAGCGCTTCGCAGCCGTGGCGGAGGATGCGCGCGTTTTCCATATAGAAGTCAGTGAGTTCGCGCACCTGGCGTTTGCCTTCATCAGAGTAAAGGGCTTCCGCGCCGCGCTGCACGATGTAGGAGACGCCGTTGGACTTTGTACTCCACCTGCGCGACCAGAGGCGGTGGAGCGAGACTTTCTCGCCATCGGGCGCATATCCCATGAGCTCCTTCGGGCAGACCGTGTAGCCGCAGCGGACACCGGTGAACCCGCCGTTCTTGGAGAAGGAGTGGAACTCCATGGCGCAGCGGCGTGCGCCGTCGATCTCGTAGATCGAATGCGGCGTTTGCGGGGCAGGCGAGCGGATGAACGCCGCGTAGGCGACGTCATAGAGAATAATCGCGTTGTTGGCGAGCGCATACTCGACCCATTGCTGGAGTTGATCGCGCGTGATCATGCCGCCCGTGGGATTGTTGGGGTAACAGAGATAGATAACGTCCAGCCGCTCGCCACCGGAAGGAATGTCGGGTACGAAGCCGTTGTCTTTCGTGCAGGGCAGGTACGTGATGCCCTCGTAACCGCCTTCTGCAAGTGCCGGCCCGGTGTTGCCCGCCATGACGTTGGTGTCAACGTACACGGGATAGACCGGATCGGTGATGCCGATGCGATTGACGCCGGGGCCGGAACTGCCAGGGGAAAGGATGTCCAAGATCGCGCCGCAGTCAACCTTTGAGCCGTCAGAGAGAAAGATCTCATCGGCGGCGATGTCGAGGCCGCGATCGGCGAAGTCGTTCTTTGCGATCGCCTCTCGAATGAAGTCATAACCGAACGGCGGGCCATAACCGCGAAAGGTGTCGCGCCGGCCGAGGTCATCGACCGCCTTGTGCATGGCGTCGCGCGCGGCTTCAGGCAATGGTTCGGTCACATCGCCGATGCCGCATCGAATGATGCGCGAGGAGAGGTCCGGGTTGACGCCAACGAAGTCTCTAACGCGGCGGTCAATCTCGGGGAAGAGGTACCCGGCCTTGAGTTTGAGGTAGTGATGGTTGATGATGGCCATGGGCGGGATGATACGCAATGGTTGGTTTCGCGCATTGCGTTCCTGGGTCTCAGGAGTCATGCGCGCTGGCAAAAAAGGACAACGCCCCGGCATGGGCCGAGGCGTTGCAAAGGTTTCTGCGGTCAGATACTTCAGGAACGTCTGCGGCGGCGAACACCGACGAGACCGCCGATCGCAAGCAGCGCGAGCGATCCTGGACCCGGGGTCACGATGAAGTTGCCGTTGAACGTCACTTGGCCACCAGGCGTGATATCAAACGCGACTTGGATGGTCATGTTGGACGACGGGGGCGGCGTAAAGCCCATGGCGTTCTTGTCTGAGGTTCCTGCGCCGTCGCTGCCGGAGAGACTGCTGGGATCGGCAAAGAGGTTCGCCAGCGGGTTGCCGTCGATAGATGTCTGCCATAGCGGCATTCCCGGCAACGTCATCACGGTCGTGTTGCCACTCACGCCTGCGGAGACGCTGGAGGACCAAGGGAGCAGCCCATTCGCACTCGTGAAGCTGGTCTCAAGGACGAAGGAAACAACGACCTGCAGATTCTCACCCGTGAGGTTCTGGAAGTTGAAGCCGGTGAAGATGCCGGCGGGCAGCGCACCGCTGGGCTGACCGCTTGCGATCGTAAAGCTCGAAGGCGTCAGGGTGAACGCCGCGTGATCAATCGAAAGGATGTCATAAGCGAACTGGCCGCCGCCAAGTTCAAACTTTGTATCCGCTTCGTATGAATCAGAATAGACGACGCCACCTCCATCCGAAACTTCAATGTTGAAGTGCAACGGAGCTGCGACGAAGCCAGCGTGCGCCGATGGCAGCCCGACGAGCGTGAGGCACGTCGCGGCGATTCCAAAGATGATTCGAGTGCAACAGGTCTGAATGAGTCTCATCTAGCCCTTCCTCCTCCTAAAAGGCAGTTCTCCCCTCGCGCAATCAGTTTCCTCGTCCAGCGGCACATGCCGCTCCGCTCTTTCTCCGACCACTATACCGCAGGAAAATCTGCGATGCAATGATCTTCTGATAAATTACCTTCAAATCATCCTTGCCTAGCAAATCCCGAATGATGTCATAGGTTTCCCCAATTTGACAGCAACTGGAGCAAGTCGGGGACTCCGACAGAACCGCTGCCCGTCAGGTCGCCCGGACAAGGGCCGGGCTGAGGGCACTCACCCCACACCGCGAGCAGCATCAACAAATCGGGGACGCCGACCGCGCCGTCGCAGTCCAAGTCGGCCGGATGGCAGAACTCCACCTCGGCCATATCCATGATGACGGGCTGGCTCTTGCCATGCTTGACCCACAGGTCATAGGCGGTCTTCCCGAGCCCCTCTTCACCCAGATCGTTATCGCGCAGAAACTCGATGAACTCACGTGAGGTCGTCTGGTAATAGATCGTAACGATGGCGGCAAGAGCATTGCTCGGTACGTCGAAAAACGTGTCATCCCAATGCTCCCCGCTGAAATAGCTCACCCCCACCGGTGCGGTTTGGTTCTGCACCGCAACCGAATTGAACCAGCCGGCAGGCGGAATGCGATTGTCCTTGATGAAGGTATTCGCCAAGGTGAAGTGGAACGTCTTCCCTTCAGGCAAACCGGTCGCCGCCGCCTGGTCTGCATCAACGCCGAGTAACGCTTCATAGACCTTTGAATCATCGGCAAGGAGTTCGGCGGTCTCAAAGTCATACGCGCCGTGTTCTTTGATCAGGTTTTCATCCTCGTCAAGAAACTTGACGTTGATCCACATGCGCCGGCCGTCGGGGAAGCCGGTGGGCAACTTGTGTCCGGTGCGATTGAAAATGCGGACTCGAATCTGATCGTTCATCTCCAGAACTTCGAGGTCTGACGCCTTCTGAAGAAAGTCGATGTTGTTGGCAATCGCATTCTCCACCGACTGCTCCGTCAGGCCGGTGACCTCGTCGCTGTAGAGGTCGCGCACCGCGCGCATGACCCAGGTGTTCGAGCCAAGGAAACTGTGCTGAGCGACATCCGGCCGCAAGATGAACGGCACGCTGCAGCCATGTCCTTCGTACTTGGGCATGTGGCAGTCCTGACAGACCTTCATGATGCCGGTCGGGTGATTGCCGCCGAAACGCCCCGCATGATCAACGCCGATCGTTGAATAGTAACTGTTGAGCCACTCCTGATAGGTGCGATGAAGCGGGAACATGTCCTTCTGCGACCCGGTCGGGTGGGGCTCATCAAGGTGGCCAAGCACATAGGTGTTTCCATCACGGACGAGCAGCGGATTGCTCACATCGTGACAGTTCCAGCAGAACTCCGATGACTTATGGAAGGGCGAATAAATGACCTGCGGCGCCGGCTGCTCAGGCAACGGCACATGCAGGTTCTGAAACAGGTCGTACCGCGGTCCGCGGCGATTATCGACAGGATCGATCACGTACTGTGCGTTGCCTGGCTCGAAAGGCGCATGCCCGGCTGCATCGAGTGCTGCCAGGATTGGCTCGTCATTTGCAGCGACAACTGCCGGCCCCAGATTCGGAGGATCGAACGGCTCGAAATTCGGATCAACAACGCGATGGCAGAACGCGCAGGACAACCCCTCCAGGTCCGCATCAGTAAACGCAGAGCCATCGGGCGGCAGGTGCCGACCTTCGAGGAATGCAACCGGCACATGGCACCTGATGCAGTATTGCCCGGCGCCCGATGCGTCCTGATTCGCCACCGCTAATGCAGCTCGGAAGACCGGATCTCGAGCCGATTGCCCTTTGATGCTCGCTGCGAGATTTCTGAACGGCTCGACCTCCGGCTCGTTGTAATCACCGTGGCACAACATGCAGCCGGTATTGGGGTCGATTGCTTTGGCGAGCGGCGCAAGGCCACCGATCCCCTCTCCAAGCGGCTGCGTCCCCCGCTGATAGAACGCTTCAGGAGTCGTGGCGAGTCTTGCGTCTTCTCCTGCGACACCGCCGCCACGGCCGGATCGATCTCCCAGTGCGAACGAACTCACCGAGGCGATGGCGATCAGCACCAGACAGGCGAGCAACATGCCGCCCAGCCGCTGCCGCACGCTCACTTGGCGGTCACTCCGAACCCGATGCTCAGGTTGCACCATCCGCAATTCTTCACGCTTCAGACCCTTCGACACGTTTCTCCTCACCTCCCTTAACGGTTCCACTGCCGTCACTCTCATGAACGCTGCCTACCTTTGAACAGACCCGAAGGAAATTCCTTCGGGTCTGCGTTCACTACTTTCATTTGCCTGGCGGAATGTTGATTCAGTTGCGCCGACGACGGCGAACTGCGATGCCGCCCAGGGCCAGCAGGGCGAGGCCGGCCGGCGCGGGGATCGGAGCGACTTCATACAGGCCGATGACCGTGGCGACTGACAAGGCCGAGACTTCAACCTTGAGCCAGATGCTGAGCGTGTCCGTTGCTGGTCCAGTCGCAAGCGGCACGTCGTAACCAAACGAATCGTCTGCGCTTGCAGTGTCGAAGCCCGTGGAGTTCAAGGTGCCGTCGGGGGCATCCATCAACGAAGCCGTCGAGTTGCCGTCAATAAACGCTTCGTAGATCGGATCGCCGGCGTACTCGCCACTGGTGATGTTCTGGAGCGTTGCGCCGACACCAGTGAAGCTTTGAATCGTGGTTGCCACGTCGCCCCGGCTGAAGGTGGGGGTATTGATGGGGGCATCAAGCTCCAGCGTGACAAGCACCCAGAAGATCTGGTTCTCGCTCGTGTTGTTGCTCACGGCCAGGTTCGCAAGGTGAATGAACGGCCCACCACCGCCACCCGACGTGTTCGTCGCTGCGTCGAAGCTCGAATTGACGGTGATATCCCAGTTGAACTCCCACGTGTCGTTGAGCCCCTTGGTTCCGCCAGTAAAGTTGTATTCCGAACCAGTCTGCGTCATCTGTTCGCTGTGTTCGGCCATGTTGTACACAGCTGGCGGCTGACCGTCATTGCCGGCAAAGAACTCAACCGTCACGGTTGGATACGAAACACCGCCGAGAGCGCTGCCCGCAAACAGCAGCGAACCGGCGAATGCCAACCCGATCAACCCTTTTTGCGCTACTGAAACTCCCGTCATTCCTCGTTCCTCCTCTTGCCCCCCCTTGTTCAACACAGATTTATGGTTCAAAATCGGCCGATCTGCGCACCATACCCGCACATCCGCCCGCCCTGCGCAATGCGGCGGCATGGCTGCGAAGACAAAACTAACACGGATTCAAATCAACTTCAAGCCGCTCTTGCATTTTTTTTCTCGTCTGGGGTGGGGTTCTGATATGTACCAACTCCAGCGCCACGCCCCCATTGCCCAGTTTCACTCTGCACCACCGCCAATTGCCTCGCTATCGCAGCCCGAATCGCCTCAGGCGACCGCGCCAGGCGGACTGCCTCCTTGAATTCCTTCACGGGCCCCATCGTCTTCCCGTACCAGGAGACGCGCTTTGAGAGGCACTCCACGGCCGCCTTCGGACCGGAGTACTCCAGGAGGAGGTCGAGATGCCGCTCAATCACCTCCAATTTCTCAAGAATCGACGGCTCCGGATCGATATTACCGGTCTTCATCAAGGCCGCTGTCTGAGCGAAGATCCACGGAGCCCGCAGTGATCCGCGGCCGATCATCACTCCAGCACATCCCGTCTGCTGCATCATGCGGACAGCATCCTGGGGGGCGACCACATCTCCATTTCCAATGACCGGGATCGATTCGACCGCGGCCACGACCTGGGCTATGCCGTTCAGATCAACACTGCCACGAAAGCGCTGCCCGGTCGTCCGGCCATGGATGGTCACCGCCTGAATGCCGATCTGCTCAAGTTGCCGAGCCAACCGGGGCGCGACGATGCTTGAGGAATCCCACCCTAGCCGCATCTTTGCGGTGACCGGCACGTGGGAGCCAGAACATCTCTCAACGGCCCTGACGACACGCTCAGCCAGCCGGGTTGTCCCATCCATATCACACAGCAACAGTGATCCGCCGTTCTTTTTCGCGACCTTATCGACCGGACAGCCCATATTGATGTCTACCACAGCCGCCCCATGATCGACCGCCCACATGCCTGCTTCCGGCAGCGGATCGCGTTCGTTGCCATACAGTTGCACGCACAGCGGTCGATCACGCTCATTCGTTGCGGCAAGCTTGAGCGCGGTCGGGGTGCCGCGCAGCACTGAGTGGCAGTTGAGCAGGTCAGTACTCGCCAGCCCGACGCCACCGAGCGATCGACAGAGCACGCGGAACGCGAGGTCGCAATGCCCTGCCATCGGCGCGAGCAGCAACGGTGTCTCAAGTTGAATGGGACCAATGCGAAGCATCGACCGACATCCTACTCATCTCAGCCGTCCGATCCCACGCAAGCCCGGGCAGCCGCGCGGCGTTGGGGCCGCCTGACTGAAATCCATTTCAAACCCAAGTCCGAGCTCCCCGCATCAAGTATCCTTCACCACCTCATGCCGGACGCCCACATGACAATCGGTGCCTTCCAGCAGTTCATCTACGAGCGTTACTTCGAGCAGGATTCCGCGCGCGGCGTTCCCGCCACGTTTCTCTGGTTTTCCGAAGAAGTCGGCGAGCTCGCTCATGCCCTGGGCAAACGCCAGCGAGGTGACGGCGATGACGCCAACCTGCGTGAAGAGTTTGCCGATGTCATGGCCTGGCTCGCCACCCTCGCCAACATCACCGGCGTCGATCTCGAAGCGGCGATCCGCGACAAATACATGACCGGCCCAGGACCGCAGGGAGTTAAATGATGTGTCACATCAACCGCGCCGTATGACCAGGATCGACGACATCTTCAAAGCGCTCCGCGCAGACGGCCGCGCCGCGCTCATGCCCTACATGACCGCCGGTTATCCGTCGCTGGACGACGCGCCGTCAACAATCCTTGCGATGGAAGAAGCCGGCGCGTCAATCGTTGAAGTCGGCATTCCATTCTCCGATCCCATCGCAGATGGACCGGTCATCGCCCAAGCCATGCATGACGCTCTTGAACAGGGCGTGACTCCGCCTGCGATCTTCGAATGCATTGCGTCCATCCGCAAGAAGACGAACCTTGGCCTTCTCGCAATGGTCAGCGATTCGATCATCACGCGCATCGGACCCGATCGCTTCATCGCAGACGCCGCCGCTTCGGGCTTCGATGGGCTGATCATTCCGGACATCGACACCGCCACTGCCGCACCCATCGCCGACCTCGTGCAGAAGCACAATATGATCCTTTCGGTGCTCATCGCACCAACGTCAAGCGCCAAGCGCATCGAATCGCTCCTTCGGTTGTGTACCGGCTTTATGTATCTGCTCGCCCGCGCGGGGATCACCGGCGAGCGCAACGAAGCACCGGACATCCGCGATCAACTCACCTTGCTGCGCGGCATGTCCGATCTGCCCATCGCCGTCGGCTTCGGCATCTCAACGCGCGACCATGTTGCCGCCGTCACCGGCCCCGGCGGCGCCGATGCCGCCATCGTCGGCTCGGCCGTGGTTCGCGCAATGGGTGAAGCCGCCCGAAACGGGAAATCACCCAGTGAAGCCGCAGCGAACCTCGTGCGCAAACTCGCCACCGGCCTTCGCACACGACAACCGGTCTAACCTTGCAACCACGATTTGCCGCGTTGCGATGCCGTGCATTCGCCCAGTAGCGCCGAACACCCATGCGAATCATTCGCTTCATCTGCGACGAGGGTCACACGCATTTCGGAGAGCAGCAGTCCGACGGCCGAGCGCGCATTTTGCATTCGCGGCCATCACCCCAAGGCATCGAGTTTCAAACGACCGGCGAAGGCATCCCGATTCGCAGACTCCTCGCGCCGATTGAGCCGCCGAACATCCTGTGCGCCGGACGCAATTATGCCGGCACCGGCGCGAGTGCCGATGAGGAACTCGAACTGTTCATGAAACCCACCACGGCAATCGCGCATCCCGGCGAGGCGATTCTCATGCCGCGCTGCGCGGATGGCGAGGATCCACAACTTGCCTGTGAGGGAGAACTCGCTGTCGTCATCCGCCGTCTCGCGCAGCGCGTTTCTGAGGTTGCCGCTCTCGATTACGTCCTCGGTTACACGCTTGCTGGCGATGTCACGGCGCGGCGCTGGCAAACGAAAGAGGGCCCGCCTCAGTGGATGCGCGGCAAGGGCTTTGACACGTTCTGCCCGCTCGGCCCCGCGCTTCTCACGCCTGATCAGTTCCAAGACCTGAATGAGCTCGAACTCACGACGCGCATCAACGGCGAAATCCGCCGCCAGGGCAAAGTGAAAGACATGATTCGCAACGTGCCGCGCCTGATCGCTCAGATCAGCGCCCACATCACGCTCCTGCCCGGCACAGTGGTCCTGACAGGCGCCCCTGCACTCGTTGCATCCTCCAGCGAAGTTCCCCTCAAAGGCGACGACCGAATCGATATCTCTTGCGAACCCATCGGCACACTCAGTAGCTCCATCGTCTCTCAGTGACCCTGCTGCAAGGCCGCAGACCGCTCATTCTTCCGCGCTATCTTGATCGGCGGCCGGAGGGATCGAGCCGGCGCGGCGTGATCGGCTCGGCCTGAATGAAAAGCCGGCAATCACTCCAAGCTGTCGAGCCGCAACCGGCGTCCTTCGGCCATATCATCCGCTCGTGCAGACGAAGCCGAGCTTGAAGAGCACTGATGAAGCCAGCGCGTATCGCGGAGCGGCGTTTGCCGTGCGCAGCGTCGCCGGCGGCGCATTCATGGGAATTGCCAACCTTGTACCCGGTGTGTCCGGCGGAACGATGTTGCTGGCGGTAGGCATTTATCCGCAGTTCATCGAAGGTGTTGCTGAAGTCTCTACGTTCAAGTTTCGGCCGCGCATCGTGCTGATGCTCTGTTCCATCGTGATTGCGGCAGGTCTTTCCATTGTGGGTCTTGCGACGCTGGTCAGCGGGCTGCTCGAGCACGCTCGGTGGGCCATGTACGCGCTATTCATCGGCCTGACGCTGGGCGGCGTGCCGGTGCTCTGGCGAATGATCAGGCCGGCAGACTCGACAATCGTGTTCAGCTCAGTCGTGGGCATCGGTCTCATGGCGATCCTGGCGCTTTCATCGCCCGAACGCCTGGCAAATGGTGGGGGTTCCGCCGCGTTAGGGTACGTGTTGCTGTTCACGGCAGGGATGGCTGGCGGAGCGGCAATGATTCTGCCGGGCCTTTCGGGCGCATATCTGCTGCTCGTCCTCGGACAATATCAGCCGATTATCGACGCCATTGCTGCGGCTGTCGAAGGCGCCCGCGCTGGAGACTGGTCGCAGATCGTTCAAACGTTCCACGTGCTGGTGCCCGTTGGAATTGGCGTTGCGGTGGGTGTGGTCGGCGTCTCCAACCTTGTCAAGCTGCTGCTCGCGCGGTTCGAGCGAGCCACGCTCGGCGTGCTGCTCGGACTCTTGCTCGGGGCAGTTCTTGGACTTTGGCCGTTTACGCAGGCGATTCCGCCAGAGGTTGGCGACATCGTGCGCGGCGTTGAATTGACCAGCCCTGCGATGGTGGAAAAAGTCGCTCCCAAACACTGGCGTCATGAACTGATACTTCCGTCGTTGGCGCAGTCACTGGCCGCGGTTGCATTGGCCGCAGTGGGATTCGTCATCTCATGGGGGATTTCGCGCCTCGGAGGCAGCGAGAAGACACCGGGGAGTTTGTAAGCCCCACTCAATGATTCGTCTCAGATCACCTTCAACCAGTCTCTCTGTGCCTGAATGAATGCACGCGACGCTGTTACTGATCGAGTCGTCCGGCGTGCGCAGCGCTTTCCGGATCTCGATCTGACGCCAATCGAGACACAGGGCCTGTCGAGTCGTGATGCTGCGTTGGCGAAAGCGATCGATCACGTCGTCGCGCGCCATTGGTTGACACTGGCTGCGGTGTGTGATGCGAAGTTATCACAACCGTGGGACCGGCTCGAGGCGCAGGTGCAAGCGCCGCTCCTCGTTGGAGCCGCACAGTTTCTGTACTTGGAGCGCGTGCCCGACCACGCGGTAGTCAGCGAAGCGGTTACATGGACAAAGAAACACGCTCGTCAGAAGGCGGCAGGACTGGTGAACGCGGTGCTGCGGCGGGTTGCCGAGTTACGCGAAGAGATCATCGACGTGGAGGGGAGCGAGCTCGGCCGAGATGTTCTCCCTCTGAGTGATGGTCGTGCATGGAAGCTGCGCGAACCGGTCTTGAGTGAACACCCCGTCGATCGCCTCGCGCAGCAGACATCGCATTCGACCGAATCACTCAGTCGTTGGCTGACGGCCTTCGGTGAACGGGAGATGCATCGCATCGCGCTTCATAATCTCGTCCAACCGCCCATCATTCTGACGGGCCTCTCAGCGGGCAGTGCGCCATCCACAGAACCGCACATCGCACCACATGATGAGCCGGGGTTCTTCGTGTATAGCGGCCCGCGCGAGGAACTTGATTCACTTCTGAGCCGACACCCATGGGCGCGCGTGCAGGATCCCGCCACAGCGCATGCCATCAGTACAATCGCATCCACCTCTGGAGCGCCGGAATTCATTATCGACCTCTGCGCAGGCAAAGGGACGAAGACCCGGCAACTGGCGGCGCTCTTTCCCGATGCGAGAATCATTGCAACTGATGTCGATCGCACACGATTGAGCGTCTTGCGCGATGTCTTCAACAGCGCGGAACGACGCTCACCTCGGGTGGAGGTCATTGAGTTCAGCGAACTTCGCTCCTTTGCAGGCCGGGCTGAGTTGCTGGTCGTGGACGCGCCCTGTTCGAATTCAGGTGTTCTTGCGCGGCGTGTTGAGGCGAAGTACCGCTTGACGCGTTCAAGCATCGAGAAGGTCGCATCACTGCAAAGGCAGATTCTCGCCGATGCGATACCACTGCTCGCTCCGCACGGAAACATTCTCTACATCACATGCAGCATTGAACGCGAAGAGAATCAGCACCAGGCGCGGTGGCTGCAACGGTGGCATGAGAAGGAACTGCTCACGGAGCAAACACGCATGCCGCAAGGGCTGCCTGGTGAGGAGCCGGCTACGTACAGCGATGGCGGATATGCAGCGCTCTTGAAATGAACGGCTCACCGCCACACCGCGCCACGTTTCGACTATCGCGGCTGCAGATGGCTGCGAAGTTCAAGGGCTCCCCCTGCCAGCGGACGCACCGTCAACCCAACCTCCACCCCGGAGGCCGGGTTCCTGTTAGAATGCCGCCCGCGCCCGCGATTCTGCGGGCGTCTTCAGTTTCACTTGAATCCCAATCGGCGCGCTTACCCCGATGAATCTTCTGGACATTCTCTCTCCGCGGGCCATCAAGGTTCCACTCGAAAGCCGCGAGAAGAAAGCGGTGATCGGAGAACTGGTCGATCTGCTCGTCGCAGCCAAGCTCATCAACGACGGCGAGACACTGAAGCATGTCGTGTGGGAGCGGGAACAGCAGCGCACAACCGGTATCGGCGAAGGACTTGCGATTCCCCATGGAAAGTCAAACGTCTCCGAGTCCCTTGTCATGGCGATCGGAAGACCGGCTGAGCCGATCGACTTTGACGCGATCGACAAACGCCCCGTTCGACTGGTCGTGCTGCTCGCTTCGCCTCCCGACAAGACGGCCGACCACATTCAGGCGCTCGGGAAGATCAGCCGCATGATGTCCGATCCTGCGACACGAACGACTGCGTATGAAGCGCAGAACGCTCAAGAGCTTTATGAACTCTTTTCGAAGAGCGCGTAAGCTCAACGAAGGCCCGGTTCATCAACTGACCAGCATGTTTGCCCCGCCCACTGCGGTCTACTGCACATTCCGCGCGTGCCGATTCTTCATCGACCGTCGTCTTACGGTTGCGCGGTGGTCACATCGATCATCCCGAGCTGATCAAGGATGTCCTTTGCTTCTTCTACCTGGCCGGACATCGAAGCCCATTCCACGAATTCTTCAAGCATCAGCGGGAAAGCGGGGTCGTCCCAGTGTGCGTCATCGAGCAGCGCCTCGCGGTACCACGTCATGGCCTCATCCTGCTTCGCCGGCTGGGCCGCCAGCAGAATGCCGATGTCCGCAATGAGGCGCGTCGTTGCTGAATCTCGGACGTTTGAGAGCTGCTTTCGCAGAACTTCTTCAGCGGCCTCGAAGTCGCCCAGCACCGCGTGGAACCATGCCAATCGCATGTCAATCATGCTCCGCCACGCGCGCGCCAGCCCCAGGCCATGAAGCGACAGCGCAGCCGATCGCTCATACCACTCGACCGCCTTCACCGCATGCTCCCTAGTCTGCGCGTCGAGATCAGCCCCGCTGAAAAAGACCGCCCGGCGTGAAAGGTTGACGCGATCATCGTGATGAGAGGCCACGAGTGATGCTGCGTTGACGGCTGCACTCTGCACGACCAGGGCGATCAGCAACGTCGCAACTGCGATGCAACCAATGCCTGCAAGGCGCAGCGAACCGCGCAACTTGAGCTGCCAGCGGTGAAGGTTGACGTTCTGGTCGCGCAGCGCGCGATAGGCCTTCCAGATGATGAACGTCATCACCATCGCCGTGCCCGCAGCCATCAGCAGTGGAAACCTCGCGTATTCACCACGGAACGCAAAGAAGACAGCGGCGAACAGCGCAGCGACGGCCCAATCCTCGCCAAGTGACATGTCGTAACGACGGGTCGCCGATCGGCTCTCGCGCCCATGTGCAGTCTGATTCTTTCCAGATTGCTGGAGTTTCGCCGGCAGCTTGCCAAAGCCGAAGGACAGCGCGTCGTTCGGGCAGACACTCACGCAATCGAGGCACTTCATGCAACCAGGATCAACAACCATGCCGAAGTCGCGCACCTCCTCATGCACGCGCACATTGGAGGTGCAGGCCGCCGTGCAGTGACCGCATTGCTCACAATCATCAGTGACACGAATCCGCCCCACCGCAAACTGATCCAGAGGCGCAAAGAATCCACCATAAGGGCAGCCATAGGTGCAGAATCCCTTTTGGCCGAGAAAGTACACACAGGCGAAGCCGCAGATGAGCAGAAACGGAACAGCCACGATCCAGCCCGGAAAGGTGCCCCAGAAGTCGCTTGTATTGAGGTGCGCCTGCACGCCCCAGGGAGGAAGGCGATCACTGGTCCCGAGCCAAGGCGCGATCGCCAGTCGATAGAACGCGGGCCAGATGAACATGTAAGAGCCGAGCAGGAGCGGCACATAGATGAGCGTGCGCGAGCGAAACGGCTTGGGGCGTACACCTGCCTTCTTCATAAGCCAACCACACAGGTCCTGCAGCGCGACCAGATGGCACGCCCAGCCACAGAACCAGCGCCCCAGAATCAGCGTCGAAAGGAGCGCAAGCGCAAAGAAGATCAATCCTGCATTGACGATGCCGCGCTTCGAGAACTCCATCGCTTCCGACGGCTCGATCGGACTGACCGTCGAGCCGGTGGTCAACCAATGGATCACATGGACGAGAATGAGCACGTGGACGAGCGTCAGAACGATCGCACGCCGTTTCCCCATCTTCGATTTCTTCATGCGACTGGCCGCGGCGCCTGGCTCACCCAGTACCGGCAGATGCAGACTGGCCGAAGCGCCGGCCATGCCGCATTCGCCTCTGGATGTGCGCGAGTTGGTGCTCTTGGAAGCCGGCATCGGTGCAATCGTAGGAAGCTCGCTCTATTTGGCGTGCCGAACTCGGCGGGAAACGCGCGATTCCGACAGGAACACACGTGTTGATGGGTTCGCTACCATGCCGCTGATGATTCGCCGGATGGCAATACTGCCGCTAATCCTCCTTGTTGCCGCGGCCGCTTGCGGCGGTTGCACGACCACGATCCGCACCACCGATCCGCCGCGCACAGCGACCGAACAGTTCCTGCTCTCCCAGGCAGCCGCTGAGGCGGTTGAGCAACTTTCCATCGACGCTTTGCGCGGGCGGCGCGTGTTTGTTGATGCGACGTACTTCGCAGCAGCTGAACAACCATTCGTCCTCGGCGAGCTGCGCGCCCGGCTGTTGATCGGCGGAGTGCAGATCACGCCGACGCGCGACGAAGCGCAGATCGTTCTTGAAGTGCGCTCCGGCGGCGTCGGCATCGATCGATCCGACTTCCTTCTCGGCTTACCGTCCATGATGGTGACGAGCGGCGACGGCGGAGACGGCATCGCGCGCATCCCCTTTACAACACCTGAGCTTTCAATTGTGAAGAACATCAATCAGATCGGTGTTGCTTCCGTGGCATTCGTCGCGTATTGGGCTGATTCGGGCGAGGTCGTCTCCATCTCGGGGCCGCACATTGGACGCACCATGCGCGAAGACTGGTGGTTCTTCGGATTTGGGCCGCGCACGGTGGGCGACATCGCACCGGTTGAAGCCGCACAGGATTAGCCGCTCCTCATTAGGCAATCCATCTCGCGTTCAAAAACTAGCGCACGCGCGAGAGCGCGAGCTCGACGGTCAACCGCGTGTTCGGCGGAATGTTGCCATGCCCCTGGCGTCCCCAATGCCGGTGCGGCGGACACTCAAAGATGCGCCGGCCGCCAACGCGCATGCCTTCGATCGCTTCATCGACACACGCAATGACCGCACCGGCTCCGACTTCGAACTCGTAGCCAGTGGCTGTGAGAACCTCATCACCCGTCGGTAAACGAAGCGCGTAGTCAACCCGCGCAATCTTCCCGCGCGAAGCGACACGGCCATTGCCCGGCGTGTCACTGATGACATGGATCGGCGGTTCATCAACGTTTACCACCCGCGAGTTGCATCCAGTCACGAACAGTCCAACCAGCAAGACGCCGGATGCAGCTGCGCGCGGCTTCAGGTATTGCCAGCCGGGTCCGATCACAGAAGACTCATCGGCATATTTCGTCGATGCCTTCGCTCACACCGTGCTCTTCACTGCTGCGGCTCTTGCCGGAACGCCGACAGCCGTTGCACCTGCCGCAAGATCCTGCGTTGCGACCGCGCCCGCGCCAAGTAGCGCTGCGCGTCCGATAGCAATGCCCGGCAACACAACCGCACCACAGCCGACCAGCGCACTCTCGCCGACCCTCGCGGCTCCGGCAACAACGCTCCCGGGCGCGATGTGTGCGAAATCTTCAATGACGGCATCGTGCTCCACAATCGCGCCGCTGTTGACGATGACGCCTCTGCCGACGACCGCCCTCGCATTGATCACCGCGCGCGGCCCGACGAAGGTGCCCTCGCCGACACGAGACGACGTGGACACGACCGCGGTAGGATGGACGACAGCATGTGTGAGCAGACGCTGGGACGCCAGGCGGAGCCAGTGCCTGCGAAGTTGCGGATCGCCGGTCGCAGCATGAGCAATGAGCCGTAGTCCCAGCCGATCGACCAGCGCATTCAGCTCAGCTATGGCGCCGAGTCGCTTGATGCCGATGCTTACTCCGCTGTGCTGCGTTTCCGGATCATCATCAAGAAAGCCGGCCACCACCCAGCCGCGAGCCATGATCGCCTCGGCCACGACTGCCGCGTGACCGCCACCACCAAGAAGCAATACCTGTGGCGCAGCGCTCATGCGATGAATCCTCCTGCGCGAATCGACCTCGCGTCGGCCGCCTCTGCCGCCGCGCTTCCGGGCCGTCCCGACTGCTCATAGCGGTCCGCAATCGATCGGTCCCAGGGCCGGTGATACCGCGCAATCTCAAGATCATGGAAACTCGATCGACACCGATAACACACGAGGCGTCTCTTCGAGAAGAGCAGGATGCCCACATCGACGGCAAGAACGATCGTCATCGCAATGAGGACCGGGATGTTCGTCACCAGACCGAAAACACCCGCAGCAGCACCCGCAAACGCGAGCACGACCACAATGCTGGTCACCTGCGGGAAGGCCTTCTCTTGGAACAGTTCGGAGCAGCCGCACACGAGGCATTTGCGCAGTCGGCCGCTGTCATCCAAAGCACCGTCCCAGTTGAGAAAAATCTCACGGCCACGGTCAGTTCGCGCTCGAGTCGGCCGCGCCGCCGGGTCCGGCGTGGCACGGCCGAGCCGCTTCATGTTCTCCCGAACCTCGATGCGCATCCACATAACAATACCCGCTCAGAGGGAAGTTTGACGCCCCAACCGGAGGCCTTTGAGACAAACTTGCGTCGGGTAGGCCAAGAATTATCTGACTAAGTCGGACCTTCCTCCCCTTGGTCGTCGGGCTCGGCGCAGGTGTGATACGCTGTGCAAAATGGCTGCCCGAGACCTGAACTACGAAGCTGCGCTTCGCGTCATCATGATGCCGAGCGATTCAAACCAGTACGGCTCCATTTTCGGCGGGGTGATCCTCTCCTACATCGACCAGGCGGGGTTCATCGAAGCGCGAAAGCATGGCAATCACCGATGGGTTACCGTCTCGCTTGAGGAAGTCGTCTTCCACGCGCCGGTGCAGGTGGGCGATGTCGTCGCGCTGCTCACGGCCACGGAACGGACCGGCACGAGTTCCGTCAAGGTTCGCGTACGGGTCGAAGCGGAGCGATATGCGACACAGGAGACTGTACTCGTCACCGAAGCCGCGCTCACGATGGTCTCGCTCAATGCTGACTTGAAACCGATCCCGTTCACATCGCCGCCCACTGTATGACCGCATGTAACGCAGCACGTCTAACAATGGCGCATTCACCTGAATCACCCTTGCGCATCGCCTGCATGATCAGTGGCGGCGGGCGCACCATGATCAATCTTGCCGATCGCATCGAGGAGGGCGTGCTGCCGGCAACGATCGCCCTGGTTATTGCTTCCCGGGAAGACATCGCAGGTGTTGATCTTGCTCGCAAGCGCGGTTTCGATGTTCGAATCGCATCAAGCAAGCGAATCAAGGACAGTGATGAGCTTGATGCCGCGATCACCCGGTGGCTTAACGAAACGGGGATCGACCTGGTCTGCATGTGCGGCTATCTCCGGCTGATGCGCATTGAAGAGCCGTACATCGGCCGCATCATGAACATTCATCCTGCTCTGCTTCCCAAATTCGGCGGCAAGGGCATGTTCGGCCTCAATGTCCACCGAGCTGTCATCGCCGCCGGCGAGCGCACCAGCGGCTGCACCGTGCACTGGGTCGATGAACACTACGACCACGGCCCTACGATTCTCCAGCGCACCTGCGAGGTGTACCCGGCCGACGACGAAAACGCGCTCGCTGCCCGCGTTTTCGAGCAGGAATGCATCGCCTATCCCGAGGCCGTTCAACTCTACGCTCAGGGCAAACTCCGCATGCCGATGCGTACCGTCGGCTAGACGCCGTATTCACCCTTGTAACGAACGCCCAGAGTGTTGTTGAAGAGGTTCAAGCAGTTGATGAAGCCGATCATGAAGACAACCTCGACGATCTCTGCTTCATCAAAATGCATGCGCAAACGCTGGAACAGTTCGTCGGGGACGTTGTTCGAGTCGGTCGCCACCGCGCGCGTCAGTTCCTGCGCAAGACGTTGACGCTCGCTCATCCCGTCCTTCGACTCCAGCAGTGCGAGTGGATCCTCAGCCATGCCAATCATGCGGCAGGCGTCGATGTGGGAGTTCGTACAGAACTGACACTGATTGCGCAGTGACGCTTCAAGGATGATGACTTCCTTCACCTCGCGCTCGACGTTGCCGCCGGGGTACACACCGCGGCTGATGGCGCAGAACCCTTCCAACAGAGCTGGCGATAGCGACATCGCCTGAAGCATCTCCGCCGGCATCCGCCCGGCTCGAACAGCGGCCGCGCTCTCGGCAACGACCGGATCATCCTTCACCCGATCGAAAACTTCACGCAATTGCTTCTCATCAATCGTGACGCGCATCGGTCCAGCATAACACCAACCGGCGCCCGATTCGATCCATTTACGTCTCGTCCTCCGCCACTTCTTCCAGCGTGCGGCCAGAGAGGACACTCTCGGGCTGCGTGCTCGTCGGCTTTCGACGCGCATCTGCAGCTTTGTCCTTCATCTTGATGAGGAGCCAGTTCTTCCTCAGATCGCCCATCCCTGTTCGCACCAGCGCGTAGCCGCCATGCAGTTTGTCGCCTTCAACCCAGATCTCAATGCGACCTTCTCGTAGACAACGCGACATCGGAATCGCCTTGCCCGTGCTGTCGAGCCGGAGATTGCCATAGAAACCGCGGTCCCACACGATCACCGTACCGCCGCCATACTCGCCTTTGGGAATGTTTCCTTCGAAGCTCGCGTAATCCAGTGGGTGATCTTCAACCTGGACGGCAAGCCGTCTGACTCTTGGATCGGTCGATGGGCCCTTGGGAACCGCCCATGAGGCAAGTACGCCGTCAACCTCAAGACGCAAGTCATAGTGAAGTTGCGTTGCCTGATGCTTTTGGATGACGAAAATGGGATGTTTCTTCGTGCGGGGCTTGGCGTCATGCGAGCCGTGCGGCTCCGGCGTCTTGCGCAGATCACGTTTCCGTCGATACTCATCCAACTTCTTTGCAGGTTTCACCATCCGCCGCAATCTCTCACGCGATATGCGCTGTTCATGATGTCAGGTGCCGCCTCAGCCAGTCAGTTGAAATCCGTGCGACCTCTTCCAAAGCGCCCGGCTCTTCGAAAAGATGCGACGCGCCGGGGATGATCTCAATCTCATGCTCGCACCGGAGCAGATTCGCTGCCTCGCGATTCATGCGGATGACCGGCTCGTCATGCTCACCAACGATGAGCAGCGTGCGCGCCTTGACATTGGGTAATTCTTCAAAGGCGAGGTCCGGCCGACCGCCTCGTGAAACGACCGCCTTCACTTTCTCCTGCCGTCTCGCAGCAGCGATCAGCGCGGCAGCGGCTCCGGTACTCGCGCCGAAGAGGCCGATCGGCAGTTCACGAGTCTCCGGCAATGAGCCGCACCAGTCAATCGCGCCGATCAGCCGCTCTGCCAGCAGCGTGATGTTGAAACGCAGGTGCATCGTCTGCGCATCGATCCGTTCCTCATCTGCCGTGAGCAGATCAAAGAGCAGCGTCGCAAGACCGGCATCTTGCAGTACTTCTGCGACATAGCGATTGCGCGGGCTCAGCCGACTGCTGCCGCTGCCGTGCGCGAAAAGTACAAGTCCCTGCGCACCATCCGGCACAGACAACGTGCCCTCCAGCGGCATTCCCGCTGCATTGACTTGCACCTCGGTTTCACAACTTGTCCCTCGCACCATGGCATGAACTCCTGCTGCGAAGAATAGGAACCGACAGCCACACGACCAATCGGAACCCTGCCCATGTCGCCTGCAGGTTCAGTTCGCGACCAACTGTGCCGACTGCTCCACGAAGCGCTCGCTGGACCAGTCGGTGTCCTCTTGAACGACGTCATCGTTCATCGCCGCCTTGGCAGCGGCCTGTCGCTCAACGAGGTCAGCGTGGGTAGTGAAATAGCGGAGCGAGTGACCACGAAATTCACCAAGTGAATGGAAGCCGTGCTGATCCATGAAGCGCTTGAGGCCGTCCTTCAGTCGGTGAATGAGTTTGTAACTGTGAATCATCACGCCGGTGCAGACCTGGGCGGTATGCGCGCCAAGGAGGATGAACTGCGCCGCGTCCTCGCCGGTTTCGATGCCGCCTATGGCTGAGAGTGTGCGTTCTCTTGGTGGCAGGGGCATCCCATTCGTGCGAGCAGGTGCAGCGCCAGCCACGGAGAACTCACTTTCGATCATTTGCGCAAGTTCCATCACCATGCGCAGCGCGATCGGCCGAATTGCCTTGCACGAATAACCGCCCGGCGTGGAGTAACCCTCTACGGTCGGCTCAGGACGCAGCGTCGCAAGATTGACCCCCATGACGCACAAAATGGTGTTGATCGCGCTCAGGCCATCGCAACCGGCCCGAAGCGCGGCCCGGCCGGCCGATGTAATGTGCGTGATGTTCGGCGTCATCTTGGCCCACACCGGAATCCTGGCTGCGCTCATCACCCAACCGCAGACCTCTTCCAGGATTTCCGGATCCTGTCCCATTGCTGAGCCCATCCTGCGCTCAGGCAGACCATGCGGGCAGGAGAAATTCAGCTCGAGGGCATCAACTCCCGTTTCCTGACATCGTTCCACGATTTCGATCCAGGCGTCGCGGTTGTATTCCTCCATGATGGAGGCGATCAAGACTTGGTCGGGGTAATCGTTCTTGAGCTGTCTGAACTCCTCCAGCCAAGTCTCGAAGGGACGATCGCTGATGAGTTCGATATTCTCCCAGCCGACCACTTCTTTGGTGCCAGTCGCTCTCATGCGCGCATAGCGCGGGGCGACGTTGATAACCTTGGATGCGTCGAGCGAGACAGTCTTGGCGACGACCGCACCCCAACCCTCGTCGAACGCCTTGGCGATGACGTTGGCGTTGGTACCGGGCGGGCCGGAGCCGATGACAAACGGATTGGGCAGTCGCAGCCCGTTGACGGTGGTCTGCAGGTCGGACATGGGCCGCGATTATAGTCAGGCGATGTCTTGAAACTGCCGGGTTCCCTGTGCCCCTCGGCCTTGGGCTGTTGGCTCATTGGCTGTTGGCCGTTGGCTGTTGGCTGTTGGCTGTTGGCCGTTGGCCGTTGGCTGTTGGCTGTTGGTAAGTTGCTCATCTCTCTGCCCCTTTGCCCCTTTGCCCCTTTGCTAATTCTCCACTACCTTGCGCAGCATGGGTGAATCTACACACCCACAGCAGCGTGGGCCCGGCTCCCGTTTAACAATCCTTGCGCTGGCGTTCGCCTTCGGGATCGCTGTCGGCAAGTACCAGCCGGAACCGATGTCGTGGTCCTGGCTCGTCGTTGCATTCTCCTTCCTACTCACTTCGTTCTTGCGGCCGGTCCGATCGTTGGGATTGCCTGCGCATCTCGTGACAGCCGCAATGATTGCGCTCGGGGCGGCATGGTTTGTTATCAAGACCGAGCGCACAACGCCTGACGACTTGTCGACACACCTCGGTGAGGAGTCACGTCTGGTGAAGGTGCGCGGCGTTGCCGCAGCCGGCCCGACACTGCACCGATCGGTGCGCGGCTCGTTGGCGTCGTTCAGCTATCGCAGCCCTTCTGCCTATTTCCCCGCCACCATCGAGCAAATGGTTCTATCGACCGGTGAAGTGGTGCCCGTGCGCGGCAAGCTGCTCATCACTATCGCAGAGCCCGTGCCGCCTTTCCGGGCAGGAGATTCCTTCGAAGCGACTGGGCACTTCAATCCCTTCGATGAGCCGCGCAACTACGGCGAGATCAATCGAGAGGAGCTGGCGAAGGGATTGGGTCAGGCCGGATCGCTCTACTTGCCGAAGCGCGAACTGCTGCAAACCTGGCCGGCCGAGCGTTGGTCATGGCATGAACTTTTTCTCAGCTGGCGTGAAACGTTGCAAAGGAGAGCGGATGCGCATCTCTTGGGTGATCTGCCGGGCGCGGAGGCCGCCGAGCGAGACGCGCTCCTCAAGGCGCTGCTCCTTGGAAAACGCGAGCCGGATCTGCATGAGTTGGATCAGGCGTTTGCGCGTCTGGGCATTTCGCACTTCCTAGCGATCTCCGGATTGCATGTCGGCATCTTCGTCGGATTCATCATGATCGCGCTGCGACTCTGGACGGGCGACAGGCCCGCACACGCATGGCTCATCATCATGCTCGTCCTGGGCTATCTGGTTCTGGTTGAAGTTCGTGTGCCGGTGATGCGTGCAGGTGTGATGACGATCGCCGCTTGCCTCGGCTTGGGGCTAAGCCGCCGACTTCATCCTGGAGGGCTCGTGGCGATCAGCGGCATCGGCCTTTTGATCTGGCGGCCGGACCAATTGTTCTGGCCGGGCTTTCAGCTTAGTTTCGCGGTCGTACTCGGCTTGATTTATCTAGCGCCGACCTTCCGCGCTCGATGGCTTGGCGCCCCCGATACGGAAGCTTCGACGTTCGGAGCGATTGCTCGTGAGTGGCTCAAGAATGCCGTTGCCATATCAATCGTTGCGTGGCTCGTTGCGACGCCGATCATCGTGTTTCACTTCGGTATGGTTTCACCACTTGGTATTCCGCTAGCAATCGTCGGCGTGCCGATCGTGGCGCTCCTGCTTGCCCTGGGCTACGCGAAGATTCTCCTAGCGGCTGTTTTCCCGAGCGTTGCGCTGATTCTGGGCATCCTTCTCTCGCTCACTGCGGACATATCGATCGCCGTAATCGAAACGCTTGATCGTGTGCCATATAGCCTCGTGTATGTGCCGTTTCCGGCGGGCTGGCCGGGTGTGCTGTGGACACTCCTTGCGCTCGCGCTGGTCTGGACGTTGCTTGGGCACCCGAACCGGCTGCCGCGGGGAACAGGAATATTGAGCATTGCTGCTCTTGCGCTGTGGCTCATGTGGCCTTCCATCGCACCGCGTGACTACGCACTTCGAATCGACATGCTCTCGGTCGGACATGGCGCGTGCTTTGTCTTGCGCAGCGGTGACGAGACGCTTGTCTTCGATGCCGGCTCGAACTCACAGACTGACGCTGCCGATCGTTGGATTATCCCGGCGATGCGCCGGCTGAACATCCATCGCGTTGATTCGATCATCATCAGCCATCCGCACTTTGACCATTTCGCCTCGGTGCTCGAACTCACTGAGGCATTCAAGCCGCAGGTCGTTTTCACAACACACCAGTTCATCGAGTACGGCCGCGAACACCCGGACAGTGCGGTCGCTTACGTCGCGGATGTGTTGACCAACGAACATCGCACCCCGCCGCGACCGATCTATGCAGGTGAGACGCAAACCTGTGGCGAAGCGACCCTCACCTGGCTGCATCCGCCGAAGAACCTTGCTGCGTTCAGTCGCGACAATGAACACTCCATGGTGATTCGGATCGATGTCGCTGGACGAACGGTGCTGCTCACCGGCGACGTCGAACGCGCCGGCACTGCGGGTGTGCTTGCCGCTCATCCTGAACTCACTGCAGATGTACTCGAGATGCCGCACCATGGCGCCTGGCATGAGCTGAGCGCCGACCTCCTTCGACAAGCGCAACCGTCGATCGTCCTGCAATCATCAAGCAGATCACAATGGCAACGAGACCGTTGGAAAGATGCGCTCGAAGAGATGGGCGCAGTCCGCCACGTGACCCACCGCGACGGCGCAGCATGGGTCGAAATCGCACACGACGGCACAATCAGACACGGCAACTTTCGAAGTCGCTGACAAACAACCACACATCACGCCACCCACCTAACCGCGGTGAACCTGCAAACCTGTGGACCTGTGGACCTGTGGACTTGTGGCCCTGTGGACTTGTGGACTTGTGGACCTGTTGACGTGTGGACTTGTGGACTTGTGGACTTGTGGCCCCGTCGACCTACCTCAAGTTCCCGGCTTGCTTTCCGCAATCGCAAGGCCGGTGTCCACGCGCTTCTTGGTAATCGATCTTTGCACGCCGAGCATGAGGACCGCGCCAGCAACCGCAACCGAGCCGCTCGCCCACTGACCGGCTGTCAATACCTCAGCAAAGAGCAGATATGATCCGATTGCGACGAGGAACGGCTGAAGTTGCAGTACACCTGCCGACACCGCCACGCCCAATCGCGCGATCGACATGTAATAAAACACGTGCCCCAGCGCGATCCCGATCACCGCAGAGATAAGGAGCCAGATGATCTGCTGAACGTTCAGCTCGATCACTGATGCGCCCGCCTGCTCACCCAGACCGAGCATCAACACGAGCATGGCCAGAGCGGTGAACTGGCTGATTGCGGCAAAGGCAATGACAGAATTGATGCCGACCATGTACCTGCGCACCGCAAGGCCGTACGCTGCGAAGAGAAACCCACTGCCGATTGCGAGCAGCACGCCCAGCACATGGCCGATGTCCGGCGGGTCATTATCGAGCAACACCGCGCCGGCCGTCCCAAGCATCACGAAGATCGCTCCGGTGGTGTAACCCGGTGATGTCACGATCCTCCGTTCTGGTGGAAAGAGCAGGTAGGCGCCTATTGCTGCAAACAGAATCTGTGTCCGCAGGCCGAAAGTAAGCAGGCCCGGCTCAATCTGGTAGTGCGCCCAGACAAAGAGCACCTGGCCAACCGCATTGACGACGCTCGGAATGAAGGCGGCTCTCCAAAGCCCGGCAGGCAGCCGCTTCCGGAAGAAACCGATGACCAGCACCGGCGCCCACAGCAGCGCGCTGAAGCCGTAGCGCCAGCCATTGCTCGTCCATGGATCGATCAGATCAGCAAAGTGATAGAGGAACAGCGGCACGCTCGACCAGCCGACAAGCGTCATAACGATCATGAGTGTTCCAAACCCTGCGGAGAGCGGTCGCTGAGTCGCCATGCTGGAGGAGGACATGCGGCGGGATGGTAGGGGCATCGCGCCAGAACAAACATTGGGGCCGACCAGTGAATCCTCGCCAAATCGATGCGTTGATGCGTCGGCCGGTGAATTGCCACATGGGCGACGAAGAGCCCTTCGAAACATCCCACTTCACGCTGCACCGCGAGCAGTTGATCTGCCGATAACCACGCTATGGCGCAAACGGCGATTCTCATCGGTGAAGCGGCAGCATGTCGGCGAATGACGCGGCTGCTCGACTTGATGGATCAGCGCGATCGACCCGTCTCACTCGGTTGGGTGCTGCTTCGTCCCGAAGCGATTTCCCATACCGACGGACCATTTCTCGGCACCATCGAGCACCTTGAAGCGATTGCCGCCCATCGGCCGCCGGGCATGGCGCTGGTCTGTCTGCCTGCTGCCATGAATGAACTCATCGCGTCAGTGCGCACCCGCCTTCGCCGCATGAATGTCCCCGATCGATTCGTTCCTACTCTGGAGGATCTGATCCAGGGCGTCGGCCCGCGTTCGGAGATCGACATTGATGTCACGACGTTGATCGATCGACCAGCGCGTCACATGGATGAGGAGGCAGTCGCCAGCGTCATTCAAAACAAGCGCATTGCGATTACCGGCGCGGGTGGCTCAATCGGCGGAGAGCTCGCCCGTCTCGTCGCCCGTTTCGAGCCGAGCGAATTGCTTCTCATCGAGCGATCGGAGAACGCGCTCTTTGAGATCGATCGGCAGATCGCCCGGCGTTATCCTGAAGTCAGGCGCAGGGCGATCCTCCATGATGTGGTCAACAAGGCCCAGACGCTCGAACGCTTTCAGGATCTACAGCCGGAGGTCGTCTTCCATGCAGCGGCTCATAAACACGTTCCCATGATGGAGGATCACCCGCAGGCGGCCGTCAACAACAATCTCTTTGGAACCATCGCAGTCGCTGACGCAGCGGATGCGGTGGGTGCGCAGCGGCTCGTGTTCATCAGCACCGACAAGGCCGTCAATCCTCGCTCCATCATGGGCGCAAGCAAACGACTGGCCGAGCTCTATGTGCAACACGTCAACACACACTCAGAAGTGGCATGTTCGATCGTGCGGTTCGGAAATGTGCTCGGCTCCTCCGGCTCGGTACTCGAGATCTGGTCGCGGCAGATCGCAGACGGCGGGCCGGTGACGGTCACGGATCGGCGGATGACGCGCTACTTCATGACAATCCCGGAGGCGGCTTCGTTGGTCGTGCAGTCCGCTGCGCTCGCCGGCGAGGCAGGCGAGGTGTTCCTGCTGGATATGGGTGAGCCGGTGAAGATCGTTGAGTTGGCGAAGCGGTTCATTGAAAGGCATGGCTTGGAGGCGCGGATCAGTTCACCGCGCGAACACGAAGTTTCAGCACCAGGGCAGGACCGGCACATGCCATCGCGCCGATCCGGTTCGATGCCCATCCTTTTCACCGGGATACGCCCCGGTGAGAAGCTGCATGAGGAACTGGCATTCGATGCCGAATCAATGCGGCCGACGCGCCACCCGGATATCAACATCTGGCTGCTGCCGCCGCCCTCGGTCGAATTCATCAACGAGATGAAAAGCGCACTCGCGCCGCACAGCTGCGGCGGTGGTTCAGCAGAGGCCATCACGCAGACCATCTGGCGGCTGGTCGCGCAGTCCACAGCCCGGCATGCAATGGCGTGAACGCTGTCTGTTCGCCGGCATATACCAAACAAATACCGCTCATCGTTGCGGTTCAGCACCGGCACTGCCCGACTTGCATTCCGACAAGAGTGGGGGAAAATAGTCGCATCGCCCGATGGAAGATAGGGACGGCGACGGTCTTGCTTGAGTATTGCCGCAGTCACGCGCCGCAAAGTGCGGGTAGAGGATCGCCCTGTCCCGATCCGGATGAGCAATCCGAGCTCGCTGCCACTGGTTTCCTCACCTCATGACAATCACCGATTCAAGGATGAAACTCATGCACGATCAGCCAACCTCGCATCAGGAGTGGGAGGTTGTGATGGATGATGTGGATGTTGACGGCCTGCTCGGGCTGCGTGAACGCGCCCATCGCGTCTTGGCCGGCTTGGAACAAGGTCGCGAGCTCACCGAGCAACGGGCGGCCGAGACCGGCCGTCGCGACCCGATGAAATTCGTGACTGGCCGCAGTGCTCTTGAAACAGCCATCAGCGCAACGCGCGAGATGATCCGCCGCATGGACTCTCTGCTCGCGCAGTGCAACGGCAAGGTCAATGGCATCGAGCGAGATGCCCTTGCCGTGAACGGGACGAATGGCCTAAGCGGACACCACTCCGCTGGCCAAACGTGCAGCCGCTCGCTGTGCGGAAATGGACGATGACTAAGACGGCTGCGAAAAAGCATCGCAAGCGACGACAGAAGTCGGAGAAAGCAGCCGCCCGCCGGTCCAATGACCGTGGCGTGCTCGGAGCCATGCTACTCGTGGTCGGCTTCATTCTCGTTCTCTGGTTCTTCATCGCCAACGAGTCGTTCCCGCATGCCATTATCGGCGCAGCCGTGGCCGTGCTCGGCTGGATCAACTACGTGGCCTTCAGAATCTATCTCGGCTCGAAAGTGGCCGATTGGCAGCGGCCGCTGGCGAAGATTCCCCTTCAGTTTGCCGGCTACGGCAGCGAGGAAGGCAAGCCCTTGGAAGCAGCCAAAGGACAATCAAACGCTCGCAATGCCATCCTGATCTTTTTGCTCGCCAGCGTGCTCTTCATCGTCGCGTTGGCGGTCTTCCTCGTGCGATAGCGCGTCTGGTGCGCTCGACTATGATGCCGGGGTGATGATGCTCCAACTGCGCCGCCTCTCGCCGCTTGCCGTTCTTCCCAGATATCAAAGTGAACATGCCGCCGGCATGGACCTGTGCGCTGCGATAGCGAAGTCGCTCGTGCTCGAGCCCGGTGCGATTGAACTCATTTCCTGTGGCTTTGCCATGGCGGTACCAGTCGGGTTTGAAGCGCAGGTGCGGCCGCGCTCGGGGCTGGCGACCAAGTACGGCATCTCCATGCCCAACGCACCAGGCACGATCGACGCAGATTATCGCGGTGAGGTCAAAGTTCCGCTCATCAATCTCGGCCGAGAGCCGTTCATCGTCGAGCCGCGCATGCGCATCGCGCAAATGGTGATTGCTCCAGTGGTGATGTGTGAGATCGAAGAAGTTGACGAGCTCGATCAGACCGCCCGGGGCATGGCTGGGTTCGGCAGCACCGGGCATTGACCGGTCCGCCTCGTCGCCCGGCGTCCGATGCACGCGCGATACCCGAAGGATCGACACGCTTTCCTATTGGAAGCCGGTCGCGACGCACCTTGGATTCTCTTGATTAAGGGAGGCCCGAACTCTCACTCACATGATGAGGAGGCCACCAATGATTCGTGAAAACCCGGGCACTGAAACTGATGTTCAGCGAGAGCAACGACTTCGCCGAGGAGCCGTCGAGCCCGTTGATGGCGGCCACGGCGACCGCGGGCTGATCGACCGCGATCCAATGTTGGAAACGGAGCCGGCAGTGAGGCGGCAACCGACCGTCGAGACGGAACGCCAGACGGTCTACAGCACCAGCGGTATCAATATCGTCGCGGGATTGTGGCTCATACTGGCTCCTGCAGCGCTCGGCTACGCAGGCGTTGAAGCGGCGCTTTGGAACAGCGTGGTCGTAGGCATTGCCGTCGCAGCGATGGCGATCTTGCGCGTCGTTCGGCCGCTTGAGTTCGAAGGCGTCAGCTGGACCAACTTCATTCTTGGCATCTGGCTCGTTGTCAGCCCGTTCGTCCTCGGTCTGTGGGATCTCACGCCGATGGTCTGGAACAATATCATCGTCGGGATCGTGATTCTGGCGTTGGCTGCGACCAGTGCGCGAGCGACCAGAGCCCTGCACGAAACCCGGCCGCGCTGGGCGGGCGAACCGCGGCCGTAGCTACAACGAAATGCCGCATTGCATGGCGTCAGTTACTCCTGTTTCTTTCCCGCACCACGTTTCGCGCCGGCTTGTCGGTTCGTAAGCCCAGAAATCGTGGATGCCGCAACCGGCCGTCGCCGGTCCACTCCGTGAAACCAACCTGCGCGACAAGGCGTGGCTGAATCCAGTGCGCTCGCTTCAGCGCAGGGTCGCGCTCCGAAACAAGCGGTTCCTCAACCTCGATGGTCTTCATGTGCTGCGCCAGAATCCGCAGCGTGTCATCGTCATATCCGGTGCCTACACGGCCGGCGTAATGCAGACCTCCACCGCCATCGTAGTAGCCCACGAGCAGAGCGCCGAAGCCGATACGTGAGCCCTGCGGCTCCGTGAAGCCAATCACGACGAACTCCTGTTCGTTCACACACTTGAACTTGAGCCAATCACGTGATCGGCCGCGCACATAGGGCGAATGAACCTGTTTCGCGATCAAACCCTCCCAACCATCGCGGCACGCTGCTTCAAGGAACTCCTCGCCTCGCTCCATCCGGTGTTCGCTATAGCGGATCGGCTTTTTGCGGTAATCGATGATTCGTTTGAGCAGCTTCTTTCGCTCAAGAAGTGGCACGCCCGTCACGTCGCTTCCCTCAACATGCAAGAGGTCGAAGAGGTAGATGAAGACTGGAATTGATTGCGCCTTACTCCAGCTGCGCCGCGGGTCGGTTACACCCAACCGGCCCTGCAACTTACCGAAACTCGTCTGTAATCCGTCGAATGCAACAATCTCGCCATCGACGATGAACGCCCCTGTCCGCTGCGCCGCGAATGGCTCGATCAGCTCGGGAAACATCGTGTTCATTGGCTTCCGCGCCCGCGACATCAACCGCACTTCCTGGCCTTGACGAAAGACCATGCAACGAACGCCGTCGAATTTCCGTTCAAAGAGCCATTGAGGGTGCGAGAAACGCTTCTCCGTGAGCGTTGCCAGCATTGGCGGTATCCAGCGCGGCTGATCGCTCTTCTGAACCAGACTGCGCGACGCGGACGAGAGCACGTCAAGAATCGTCATGAAGCATTCAAGCGATCAATGTCGCAATGGACATGGCGGCTGTGAGAGATACCGCCAGCTTACCTACACGGTCAAGAGAAGGCCCCAGCATCAGATGAGCACATCGAGTATGCCAAGTCCGCCCAGAATGCAACTGATGATGCCATTGAGCGTGAAGAAGGTGAGCGACATTTTTGTCGTGCCCCATCGGGACACCGTGGCGTGCTCAATGATGAGCAGCAATCCCACGAGCACAATTCCTACGCCGAAAGCGGGGCCAAAGCGTTCATCCACGAGAAGCGACGCGACAAGACAGCCCATGGCAAGCGTGTGGAGACTGCGGCTGATCCTCAGAGCGTTCGCCGGCCCGAATCGCGCGGGAACGCTGTGAAGTCCCTGCTGGCGATCGACATCAACATCCTGAAGCGCGTAGATGATGTCGAATCCCGCGACCCAGCACAGCACCATCACGCTCAACAGCCACAGCGCGGGCTGCGAAACAATGGCATCGGGGTGTACCGCAATGGCCGCAGCGAGCGGGCTGATGGCAAGTGATGAGCCCAACCAGATGTGGCAGAGCGAGGTGAACCTCTTGAAGTAACCATAACTGCAGATCCACAGCAGCACCGGCAGTCCAAGAATGGACGGCCACCAGTTCCCGAAGGCGACACCGAATCCAGCACAGACAACGAGAAACATCGCCGAAGAGAGGAGGAGCGCCGCACGCGCAGATGATGCGGACAATCGGCCTGAGGGAATGGCCCGGCCGGCGGTGCGTGGATTGATCGCGTCGATCTTCCGGTCGAGCAGCCGGTTCGCAAGCATCGCGCAGGTGCGCGCGAAGAACATCGCGAGTGCAACAAGTGCAAGCTGTCCTGAGAATGGCGCCCAGGAGATCGAACCGTTGGTCGCTGCCGCCATGAATGCGGCCAGGAGCGCAAAGGGCAGCGCGAAGACACTGTGTGCGATCTTGATGTCATCCGCAATCGCGCGGATGGCCGGCCGCATCGATCCGGATGCGCTTCTCATTGCAATCTCACTCGTCCTCATCGAGCGAACCAGTCAAGCCGAGCGACACCTGGAATGCAAGCTGCTCCAGCGAAAGAGAGAAATCGACGCTGACGACGCTGACTGCGTCATGCACATCAAGGCGCACCGGCGCAAAGTTCAGAATGCCCAGGACGCCGGCGTCAATGAGTTGATCCGCAACCTGCTGCGCATACTGCGCCGGCACCGCGACGATGCCAATGCGAATATCGCGCTCCCTCACAAGCTTGGGTAGATCCCCCATCGGACGGACATGATGCCCCGCAATTTCGGTGCCGACGACCTTCGGATCGGCATCGAAGATGGCGACAATGTCGAAGCCCTTGCGCGCAAAGCGCGCGTAGGGCATGATGGCCCGGCCGACGTTACCCGCGCCCACCACCGCAGCATTCCAGCGCCGATCCGTGCCGAGCACTTTCCGCAACTGCCCGATCAGGTCCTGCACCCGGTAGCCGATTCCAGGATGCCCGAACTGGCCGAAATACGCCAGATCCTTACGCACCTGCGCATCCGTCAAGCCAAGCGAGTCGCCCAGCTGCTTTGAACTGATGGTCGCCAGATCGCGTTCGGCGACGGACTCCAGCTCGCGCAGGTACAGCGAAAGTCGCTTGACCGTCGGCTTGGGGATTCTTTGACGCGGCGTCATCGGGCAATCGGCGTGTGCGGATGAAGGGCGGTAGTGTATCAGTTGCGAAAGAGCAACCCCTGCGGGCGTCGATGAGAGCGCTTCGCAGCGGGCACAAAACGAGGGAGGGCTTACACTAACGAGCATGGAATTCAAGGAAGCCACATTGCCAAATGGCCTGAAGATCATTGCGGAGGTGGAGCCCGCCGCCCATACCGCCGCCATGGGATTCTTCGTCAAGACCGGCTCGCGCGACGAGCAGACGCCGCTCATGGGCGTCAGCCACTTCCTCGAACACATGATGTTCAAGGGTACAGACACACGCACGGCTGAGGAAGTCGATCGCCAGTTTGACGAACTCGGCGTCAATCACAACGCCTTCACCAGCAATGAGCTTACCGCCTTCTGGGTTCACGGACTCCCGGAGATTCTGCCTCAGGCGGCTGACATCTTGAGCGACATCATGCGGCCGGCCCTTCGGGAACAGGATTTCGAAGCGGAGAAGCTTGTCATCCTCGAGGAGATCGCCATGTATCAGGATCATCCCTTCTGGGTGCTCTATGAGCGGGCAATGGAAGTGTATTACGACAAGCATCCGCTTGCCCACCGGGTTCTTGGAACTGAGGAGACGATTCGCCAACTCAAGCGCGATCAGATGCTCGACTACTTCAACCATCGCTACTCCGCTGACAACACGGTTGTCGCACTGGCGGGCAAGGTGGATTTCGATGCCATGGTTGATCTGCTCTCGAATCGATGCGGAACGTGGCAGAAGACCGAGGCCACACGTGAGCAGTTCCCCGCGCCGCATCAGCCGCAGGAGTTCACCATGACCAAGCCGGCGATCGGCCGCCATTACATGCTGATGCTCGCGCCCGCTCCCGCACTCAATGATCCGCGCCGGTACGCCGCTGCAATCCTCTCACAGATCCTCGGCGACCCGGAGGGTTCGCGCTTGTACTGGGCGCTGGTCGAACCGGGACTCGCGGAGGAGGCCCAGGCGCAGTACGACGGCCGCGACGGCCTTGGCGACACACTCGTCTACTGCTCATGTGCCCCCGGCGATGCAGAACAGGTCAAACAGACGATCCTGCATGAGATCGACAATCTGATTGAATCTCTGGATGAGGATGACCTTGTGCGCGTGCGCAGCAAAGTTGCGACCGGCGCGACGCTTCAATCTGAGTTGCCCGCCGGGCGAATGAAACGACTCGGCCGGGTGTGGACCTACGCCGGCGAATATCGCTCACTGGATTCCGAACTCGAGAAGATCAATGCGGTCACGCTCGATGACTTGCGCGCGGCCGCTGAGGCGTTTCCACTCAAGCCGGTCGTCATCGGCCACCTCACGCCCGGTGACTGAAGTTCGCGAAGGAATGCGTCTCCGCTTTCTCGACATGCCGCGCCGGCCGTGCCGATGTAGCACTCATGGGTTCTTCCACGGCGTCCAAGCGTCAGCCAACGAATGAGCGAAGCGAGACGCCGAGCTTCGCAGCGGATGCGGTGCGAGATTTTCGCAGTTTCCTGAAGGTTGAGGCGGGGATGTCACCGGCGACGATCGAGGCCTACAGCCGCGACCTGCGCGATCTCTTTGATGAGCTCGCGGCCTGTAGTGTGCGCTCACTCAGCGGAATCTCTCCTCAACAGCTCGCTGAGCATCTACGCTCGCTCCACCGCGAACGCGGCCTGCAACCGGCTTCAATCGCTCGGCATCTGGCGACCATCCGGGTCTTCTTCAGGTTTCTTTGTGCCGGCGGGCGTTTGGAGGAGAACCCGGCCCGGCTGCTGGAAACCCCGATGCGCTGGAAGCGCCTGCCCGGTGTGCTTTCGCCCAAGCAGATGAAGGCCCTGCTTGCTGCGCCCTCGCCTGAATCAGGACGACTGTGGCTGCGAGACAAGGCAATGCTCGAACTCATGTATGCCGCCGGCCTCCGCGCCTCCGAAGTCGGAGCGCTTCACGTAACGGACTACAACGAATCGCTCGGTGTGCTCCTCGTCACCGGCAAAGGGAATAAGCAGCGCATGACGCCCATTGGGGAGCCGGCGCGCGCTGCGGTCGAGCAGTACCTGACGCAACTGCGGCCGCTACTGCTGCGGTGGGCCGATGGTCGTGACGAAGGCAGATTGCTGCTTTCCAACACGGGCCGGCCGCTTGAGCGTGTCGCGGTGTGGCAGATCGTGCGCCGATGCGCTCTGCATGCGGGCCTCGACGATGTTCATCCTCACAAGCTTCGCCACAGCTTCGCAACGCACCTGCTTGCGGGTGGAGCGGACCTGCGCGTCGTGCAGGAACTACTGGGGCATGCCGACATCGCCACGACGCAGATCTACACCCACGTTGATTCAACGCGGCTGCGCGACGTGGTCAGGAAGCACCATCCGAGGGGATGAAATCGCAACGACATTGGGGCAAGGTGGCCTGGGGCACAGGAGGTTGAAGCCCATGCATCCTGTCGGCATCTACCGACTTCACCGTATAGACTGTTCGCCTGCGATGAATAGTGCGCCTGCAAACCACCGAGGCATGTTGCTCGTGATCTCCGGCCCATCAGGCGTCGGCAAGACCACGATCGTGCGCGAGGTCGAAAAACGACTGGGCGCAGCGTTCAGCGTCTCCGCCACCACCCGGCCGCGATCGCCTTCCGAGGTGGATGGCCGCGACTACTACTTCCTTGATGAAAGCGAATTCACAGCGCGGCTTGAACGGGGTGAGTTCCTTGAGCATGCGTGCGTCTTCGGCAAGTACTGGTATGGCACGCCGCGCGAGCCGGTCGAGCGGTTGCTCGATGAGGGGCGACTTGTCATTCTGGACATTGATGTGCAGGGAGCCCGGCAGGTGAAGGAGGCGATGCCTGAGGCGTTCACCGTCTTCATTCTGCCGCCAAATGAAGAGGTGCTCCTTGAGCGACTTCGCAATCGCAGGCGCGATGATCCGCAGGCCATCGAACGCCGCTTTGCCGTTGCCCGCGATGAAATCGCCTTTGCTCATAAGAGCGGCTGCTATGACGCGCTGGTTGTGAACGACGACCTGGAAGCGGCCATTGCGCAGATCGTCGAACTCGCCGCCACGTACCGCGCGACATAAGCCGCGGCGAACGCAACATCATTCATATGGCCGCGCCCGGTCTGCTGCTTCGTCTATGCCTTCACCTGCAATAGGACGTATTTCATGACGACCTCTCTGTAATGCTCCTGGCATATTGCCCCCTGAAGACGCCTGCTTGCACAACGGAACAATCACTTGGGTTCCTATAACGGTCGCCGGCGTCCCCCATAACGGCATTTGGCGGTTCTTTGCGCCTCGCGGAAGTAACGTCAGGGCAAAGTTTGGCCGAACGTGGTCTCAAGAGGACCATGTCATGTCCAAACCACGTCTAAGCAAACTTTGCCGTCATGATCAGGACGACGGCCCCGCATCCTTCCCGTTTCCGCTGGATCAGGCGCAGCAGTCGTCCTGCGAAGATCTCGGCGACTTCGTCCTGGCGGGCTTTGAGGCGATGAGTCGGCGGATCGAAGACCTGGCGCGTGAGCTCAACTGCCTTGGTTACTTTGAAGAAGACGACCGGCCGAGAGCAGCTTAACTCATTGCCGATCGCTGCCCTTCTTTTCCGCCTCGACGGCGCGGCGAAGCATCGCGCGCAATCGCTCTTCAGGCAGTCGCTCCACGTTCGGCGCATCGTCCGGAACGACAGTCACCGCGCGCTTCACGACCGCGCTGCGATCCGTACCTGGCAACCGACGAACCTGCGACGGCTCTTCCGCAGGAACCGCGAGCGCAATCTGTTCTGCACCAATGCGTTCCCCCACGCGTTCCTGCGCGACCATGGTTTCGGGCAAGGCGCGCGGCCGATCCTCTGCGTCGGCCTCCTGGATCAGCTCCGGCGGCATGCCGATGTGAAACACGGTGCCGGGCGGCACTGTCGGCACCTCGCCGACTTTCCGATCCCGCTGCAGGAACAGCAGAAATCGCTCGCGCACAAAGACATCTTTGTAATCCGAGCGCGGAAACGTCGCAATCAGAGCGCCGTCCATTCGCATCAGTCGCTCGCGCCCCGTGCTGTCCCCAGGCAGGCGGTACACGCTCTCGAAGCCGCTCGGCAGGCGCAGGTCGGTCTGAAATGACCTCAAACTGGTGCCGAGCGGCGAGATGTCTTCTATCGTCTGCTCAACACCCTGCAAACGCGGCCGCGATGTCGTCGCCTGCTCGACCTGCGGAAATGCGCGCCCCGCGATCGCGGCAGCAGCGACCATCGCCATCACGCAGTTGCTCGTTCTCCATCGCATCAGCGGAATTGTAGGCCCCATGACTCATCGTCTCGCTTACTTGCCTGCTCCGCCTATCATCCCGCACCATGTCGATTACCGTTGTCGCCATCCATATCTCACCGGGCGGAGTACCGAAACTGCCGATCGATTTCGCCGAGATCACGCTTGACGGTATTACCGGCGATGCGCACAACCATGAGAAACATCGGACGCCGAAGCAGGCGCTGTGCCTCTTTGATATGGAGGGGATTTCCGAGTTGTGTCGCGAAGGGTATGCGATTGTTCCGGGCGCGCTCGGCGAGAACCTGACGCTCGACGGCATTGATGTGGATTCGCTCGAGATCGGCGACCGGCTCCTTTTCTCGGGCGGCGTCGAGGCGGAGGTGACGAAACATCGCAAGCCGTGCTACGTGCTTGATGCTATTGATCCAACATTGAAGAAAGCCATGATCGGCCGCGCCGGCGTGTATGTTAGAATTCTCACAACGGGCACGATGCGGCCGGGGGAGACGGTTGAGATTGTTCGCGCCGCAGCAACGGCACAGCGGTGATGGCAGCGCAACTTCGCCAGCGGAAGTTGACGGGGGCGGTGCTCTGCGGCGGCGCGAGCTCTCGCATGGGGCGAGCCAAGCACAGAATCGTACTTGATGGCCGCCCGATGATCGACTACGTCATCAATGCCCTTGCGCCGCTCTGTCATCGCATCGTGATACTCGGCGGTGCGGCCCCTGACCCGCTGTCCCAAGATGGCGTTCACATGCACATCAAAGACCTCCGTCCCGGACTGGGTCCGCTCGGCGGCATCGAGGCCCTGCTGGCGAGCGGCATTGACGAGGAGTATCTCGTCTGCCCATGTGATGTGCCCCGCATCACACCTGAAGTTCTCGAGGCGCTGCTTGTCGGAAGGAATCGGCATGCGACGGTTCTGCGTCTTGCAGGAAGAGAAACCATACAACCGCTACCGACGCGCCTCTCTTCTTGCGCGTTGCCGGCTGTCCGCAGGATGCTGGACGAGGAGACGCTCGCAGTCAGTGAACTGCATGCGCGGCTGGAATCGCACGTCGCCGATATCCCTTTGCAGTGGCAACCGCTCCTAGCGAACATCAACTCGCCCAGTGATCTTGATGCGCTTAACAAGCGTTGAGTTTTCGGGGCTTGCCTTGAGCGACGGGCGCAGCGCCCGAGCTTGTGATGGCTGGCAACTGACTCTCGCCATCATTGTTCTGCCCCTCCACGCACACCGCAAAGCTCTTGTAAGCCGGCGTGCGCGACTGCGGGTCAACTGTGCGCGGCACCAGCGCGTTCGCCTCCGGAAAATACATGGCAGCGTTACCCGGCGCAATGTCGAACTCGCGCACGATGACATTGGATAAGGAACCGGCCTCGGATCGAACCCTCACGCGGTCATGGTTCCTCAGCCCAAGCCGACGCATGTCTTCACGATGCATCAGGATGACATCACGCCGCTCCTGACCCCGATAAATGTCCTCCTCCTCGTACACGACGGTATTGAACTGGCCCTCCGACCGGATGGTCATCAGGCGCAGGAGATGTCCATGAGAGTCGGGAGCGTGACCGAGCGCCGAATCGTTTCCGTTCAATGGCGGCGCGGCACGCTCACCTCCGGTAGCGACTGCGTCATCACCAATGAGCGGCGGCATCTCCACGAGTGAGAACTTCGCTCGGCCGGTATCCGTTGCAAATCGAGGCTTGGTAAAGCGCCGGCCCGGGATGTGAAACTCTTGCTTCGTAGCATCCATCGATCCGATCGGCTCGTAGCCGGGAATCACCTCCGCGATCTTTCGCCGTATCGTCGCATGGTCGCGGAGCGCGGCCCAGTCAAGACTTCCACCGCCACGTTGAGCACAATATCGCTCCGCAATTTCGGCGGCCACTTCCACTTCGCTTCGCGGCCCTTCATGCCGCGCCTCGCCGCCCTCACTCATGCGTACGTAACTGAACATTGACTCCTGTGTCGTCGCCTGCGGCTCTTCATCGCGCGCGAGGACCGGCAGCAGAAGCGTCTCACGGCCGCGACCCCAAGCATGACCCGTGTTCAGCGTCGTATTGAAGTACACGACGAAATCGATCTCGGCCAGCGCCCCGGCTGCGAAGTTCGCATCAGGACTTGCGCCATACAGATTGCCGCCCATACACGATGCGAACCGAATGCCGCCGTTCCGCGCCTTCTCCAGCGCGGCCAGCGTATCCAGCCCGGCGGTCGCCGGCAGTGTGATGCCGAACGCACGTTCCATGCGCTGCGCAATCTCCGGCTTGAGCTGCGGCACCACGCCCATTGAGCCGACGCCCTGCACGTTTGAATGGCCGCGCAGCGGCAGCAATCCTGCGCCGGGCCGACCGAGCATGCCGCGCAGCATCGCCGTATTGGCGATCATTTTGACATTGCCAACGCCGTGTGCATGATGCGTCACGCCCATTGCCCAGCAAAAAATCGTCTGCTTCGAGGAGGCGTACATCTCCGCAAGACGCCGTATTGTGTTCCGCGTGATCCCGCACTTGCGGACGATCTCATCCCAGGAGGCAATGGCAATCGAGTAGCGAAACGCCTCCCAATCATCGCAGAACTCGCGCACGAACCGCTCATCGTGCTGACCGCGTTCGATGACCGCTTTCGCAAGGCCGGTGAAGAGCGCGATATCGCCACCGATATGGGGCTGGATGTACTCATCAGCGATGACCGAGCCGCGCAGACTGAACATGCTGCGCACATCGGAAGGAACCTTGAAGCGCGTCAACCCGGTCTCGCGCAGCGGATTGACGATGATGACCTTTCCGCCACGCCGGCGAAGTTCGACAATCGTGCGCATCAGCCGTGGGTGGTTGGATGCTGGGTTCGCCCCGATCACAAAGAGGAGGTCGGCGTGCTCAACATCCTCCAGCGTAACTGTTCCAGCACCCGATCCGATCACGCTGGTCAGGCCGACACCCGAGGCCTGATGGCAGTAGTAGGAACAGTTGTTGACGTTGTTCGTCCCGTAGAAACGGGCGAAGAGCTGCATGAGAAACGCAGCTTCGTTGGATGAGCGGCCGCTGAAGTAGAAGAACGATTCGTCCGGCGGTGTCTTCTGCAACTTCGCCACGATCTTCTCGATCGCTTCCGCCCAGGTGATTCTGCGATAATGCGAATCGAGAGGGCCCGCATAGAGTGGATCAACGAGCCGGCCGGCGTGTTCGAGATCACGGGAGGAGATCCCCCGCATCTGCTCGATCGAGAAGTCGCTGAAGAAGTGTTCATTGACCGCGCCTTGTAAATCAGCCGCCATCGCCTGGACGGACTTCTTGCACACCTCAGGAAAGCGCCGGGCTTCGTTCACCATCCCTCCCAGTTGCCCACCCATACCGAGCGCACAGGTCTTACAGGCGTTCCGCGCGCGGAGGGCCTTCCACATGCGGCGAAAGCCACCGGTTCGTCGAGCCGCCTTGATGACATAGAGGATGGCCCGCCAGCCGCCGCCGGCGTAGAGGCGATTCATGAATGACAGGATATCGGGCCTTGGACCTGACGTGTCCCGCTTTCCGCTCAGCTCGGCTCATGTCCATGGCCTTTTGAGCCAATAAATGACAATCACCCCTGTTACCCCCCGGAGGGTTCCGAATGGACGCTTACGTCGCTCGCCAACCAATCTTCGACGCCAACCGAGATGTGTTCGGCTATGAACTGCTCTTTCGTTCAGGGCCGGAGAACCTGTTCTGCGGCACCGATGGCGATAAGGCCACTGCCAACGTGCTCAGTCACACCTTGCACTTCCAGGGGCTCGATGCGCTCACCGCCGGGAAGAAGTGCTTCGTCAACATCACGCGCCGAATTCTGCTTGACGAGCTGTACACGATGCTTCCGCCAGATCGTGTGGTGCTCGAACTCCTTGAGGATATCGAACCGGACGCCGATGTGCTTGCGGCCTGCAAGAAGATCCGACGCGCCGGATATACCCTCGCCCTCGATGACTACATCCTCGAAGACCGATCTCAAGATTTTCTTCCGCTCATCAACCTGCTGAAGGTTGATTTCATGGGCATGGAGTCGTCGAAGCGCGAGGAGGCAGCGAAGCGAGCCGCTGCGCACGGCCACACACTGCTGGCGGAGAAAGTCGAAACACACGAAGACTTCAAGGAAGCTGCCGGGCTTGGTTATGGCCTGTTCCAGGGCTTCTTCTTCTGCAAGCCCGAGATGATGAAGCAGCGCAACCTGCCCGTCGCCACCATGACGCAACTGCGCCTGCTCGAGCATCTCAATCAGCCCACGATCAAGCTTGATGAACTCGATAGTCTCATTCGACAGGACATCGGGCTCTCCTACAAACTGCTTCGATTCCTGAACTCTGCGGCATTCAGCTTCCGCACGGAGATCACCTCGATCAAGCGCGCTCTGGTGCTGCTCGGCGATCGGCCGCTGCGTCGCTGGGCATCGCTCATCATTCTCAGCGGCATGTCCAACGACAAACCTCAGGAACTGATGAGCACCTACCTGATCCGTGCCAAACTCTGCGAGAAACTCGCTGAACTCGCGCAGATGTCGGATCAATCGAATGACGCCTTCCTGCTCGGCATGTTTTCATTGCTCGACGCGATTCTCGACCAGCCGATGTCCGCACTCCTTGAGCAGCTCGCCTTGTGCGATGAGATCAAAGCCGCACTGCTCGGCGACGACGGCCCGCTGCGCACCGTCCTCGACCTTGCTATCGCCGTTGAACGCGGCCAATGGGATCGCTCCGCCGCAGCGACCGCGTCGCTTATGCTTTCGGATGAAGAGGTCGCACGCGCCTATCAGGAGGCAGTCGGCTGGTCCGCAGAACTCACCCGTCAATGCCAGCGCACGATGACAAAATCTGAGGCAGCGTGATGCATTGACCCCCTTGTGCGGAGTCCGACGCGCCACCGACACGTTCGCCTTCTCCAGCGCAGCGCGTTGTCAGGGAACCGGCAGGCGCGGGATGACCCAGAGAACCAGGAAGACGAGCGCGAGGGCCAGCCCCACCATCGCTATCACGATCTGAAGCGTCAACGCGATTACCTGCCGCCAGTATGACTCAAAGTCGACGACGCGCAGCGCTTTGTAGATCACCGAAATGCCGAAGGACAATGGAATCAGCAGCAGATACCACCACTCGAGTGCGAGGTTGAGCGGTTCGATGAACGGCGTATAGGCCAGAATCGCTGCCGTCAATCCTCAGCCCTCCGTCGCAGCGTCTTCGCCGGCTTGGGCGCAAAGTGCAGCGCATCAAGAATGACGACGAGATTCATCAGGCCGGCCAAAGCGACGAAGAGCGTGCCCATCTCACCGGCGCGAGCCAGTCCCATGACTTCGATTCGCTCACCAGCAGGTAAGCTCTTGAGATAACTCTGGTTGACGAAATCGGCCCCAAAGGTGATCGGCCCGCACAGTGCTTGTGCAGAGAACCAGAGCCGCGCCTCGACGCGATCAACACAATCGAACCCGCCAACCAGCAGGCCGCAGGTGAAGAGAAACAACACGCCGAACATGATCAGAAAGCCGCGCCGTTTCTCGCCGATGCTGATATGGCCGAGTCCCGGCCAGAGCCATGCGAGCATGGCCGCCAGTGGGTTGAATTCGCGGCGCGGAGCCGAGACGTCGCTTTGTGAAGGGGATGCTGCCATGCGATCGAACCCGTAGTGTAGCCAACAGCCGCAAGTCCGGAGCGGGATCGTGCCGATGAGACCTCAGCCATGACAGAGCAGAACCCATCTGAACGCAGCCAGGACCGGCGAGACAGCGTCGTTGATCGCCGCTCCGGCCTGGATCGACGCAACCTCAAAAAGGATCACGACGATACAAACCTCGAACGCCGGCGTGGCCCGGGGCGGCGGCGCACCGACTTCCTCAAAGCTGCGGAAGAAGGTGAGATGACGCAAGAGCAGTTCCTGTTCATCATGGCCATTGACGTCTTCAAGCAGGTCAATCAGAAAACCTTCCCCACGTGGACGGATGTTCTCGAAATCATTCGTAAACTCGGCTACCGCAAGACGATGCCGAGCGAGCTCAATCTCGGCGGCCGCGCCGAAGATTGGACGGAACGTCCCGACGCGCCGGCAGGAGTGTTCAAAGTAAGCGATGAAGAAGTCGATGCCGACCATGCCGGCGATGACGAGTGAGAGGCAGGCCGCTCATCGTCGCCGCAGAACCCCATCTTCCAGCGCCTCACCGCCACGGAGAGTCAACGACCCTGTGCAGCAAGCGCTTGTGGGCTGAGGACGAATTCACCGTTCGCCGCGCTGCGCACCGCATCGAGTATGGTCGGTACGCGCTCGCTCTTGGAGATATATCCCCATGCGCCGGCTTCGATCGCGCGATCGATCAGATCGCTGCGGACATGGCCGGTGAGCATCAGCACCTTGGTGTCAGGTGAACGTTCAGCAATGATCTCAAGCGCAGTGAAGGGGTCGCTACCGGGCATATCGATGTCAAGTAGCACCACATCCGGCTCACGCCGCTCAACCTCTTCAGGAAGATGATCCGCCGAAGTGAGTTGACCAAGCCATGCCAGATCACCTGCGAGGTCAAACTCGATCGACATCGCCTCACCGATGAGCTCATTGTCATCCGCACAGAGCACCCGGATTGGTCGTGTCGCGTTCATCATTCGCGCGTCTCAGCCGATGCGATGATCTCACTTCTCGCGGCCTCCACTGCGCGAGCAATCGCCGCAGCCAATCTGATTGAAGCCGATCCGCAGGCCCTGACCACCCGTTGATTTCCTGAAGATGCCTGTTCTCGCGATCTCTTTGCGCCGCCCCCAACATGCCGTCCTCATCGGTCCGGCTCGATCGTAACAGTCAGTCCCTTGCTCGCAAACTTCTCCTGCAGCAGCTCAGCAAACTCGCGGTGCACAGTCAGCAGCAGCGCGACGCCGGTCTTGTGCGCTTCAATCATTTTGATCAGCGCATCGTGCGGGTTGAGATAGGTCAGTTCGATGATCGCCTCCACCACATAGCCCATTTCGTTGTCGTCATCGTTGTGAAGAAGCACATTCCATGGCGGAAGCCGATCAACGCGCGGCCGGGCTGGTTTCGGTTTGACGGTGGAAGCCGTCTTCTGCGTCTGCTCCGGCGGGGCTGCCGGCGCGTCTGGCGTTGTAACATCTGACGAGTCGATTGCGCTTCCCATGGGTTCACCACACTCGGCACAGCAAGGATTCGTTGGTTCCGGTTCTCCGGCACATCGATCTCGTTCACGAGCCATAGATGATCCGCCTTCCTTAGGTTGACTTCCCATAGTGATGATGATCGGCGCCAATCGCAGCGTCAATCAGGCGTTCCACCGTAATTCGTATTCCCCATGAGGCCGCCGGACCACTGCCTCGGAAAGATGTTTCACGTGCGCCATGGCAGCCGGCAAGCGAGGTCTACTGCACCGCCACTCCTTGTTCCACCAGAAAGCGTGCGACCGCACGTGGATCGGACGCGTCCCGATAGATGGCTCGCTGCCGCTGCGCCCCCGCGCCATGCGCCAGCAGATCCTCCAGCCAGCCCAGCTGTTCCAGGCAACCCAGCCGCTTGGCCTGATGCTCGCAGCGGTCCATGAGCATGCGCGTCATATCGACAGCGCGAACCGCCTCCATCGTATCCGGATCAACAAACGTTGCGTCCATGCCCCACCGCGCCGCATGCCATTTATTCTGCTTCGCGATCATGGGATGGCAGTCGTACAAATACGCGCCCTTGTCAATGTTCTCGCTGATCGCAGCCACCAGTGACTGGCACATCGCCACCAGCGCAAGCAGATGTTTCATGTTCATGGGCATGTCCATCACGCGGATCTCTACCGTGCCGAAGCCCGCGTGCGGCCTGACATCCCACCACATTTCGCGAATGGAGTGAATGAAGTTCGTGCGAATCAGATGATCGACCAGCCAGACGTATTCGGACCAATTGCGCATCGGGTGCGGCAGGCCGGCCGTCGGCAGCGCCTCCATCACCTTGGAGCGGTAGGACATCATGCCGGTATCCATGCCGCACCAGAACGGCGAGTTCGATGAAAGCGCGAGCAGTGTCGGCAGGTGGCGCAGCAGACGATCGCACATCTGTATCGCCTTGTCGCCGGAATCAACGCCGACATGAACATGCAGGCCGAAAACGACCAGCCGCCGCGCCACGAACTGCATGGTGTCAGCCAGCCAGGCATAGCGTTCGCCAGGGCTGATGTTCTGCTCCCGCCACTGACTGAATGGATGCGTGCCGCTCCAGAGCAGGCGCACGCCAAGTTCTTCCGCAGTCTTCTGCGCCCATGCAAGCTTCGCAGAGAGGTCGTCCTCAATCTCAGTGACGGTATTGCACACGTCCGAATTGATCTCGCAGTAGCTCTGCATGAACTCGGGCTTGACCGCATCCTTCCACTGCTCAGGCACGCGGTTCAAAAACTCCTGCACGCAGTTGGTCAACTCCAGCGACTCGGCATCAACGAGTTGCAATTCAACCTCAACCCCCAGCGTGTGCGTCTTGTTGGCGTTGAATACGTAAGACATGGCCGCTTTCGGCTTAGCGTGATTCACCAGAACGATAGTGACGGCCCGAGTGATACATGGACTTACTCCAATCGCACTTTACCCGATCCCTTGACGACTTCGCCTATCACCATCGCACGTTCTCCAAAGCGCGTCAACTGCCGCACAACCGAATCGGCAAACGCCGGCCGCACAACGAGAACATACCCGATCCCCATGTTGAAGACGCGATACATCTCCTCGCGCTCGACGTTCCCATGCTCTTCAAGGAACGGGAAAATGGGCGGCACCTCCCATGAGGTCGTGTCAATCCGCGCATCGAGGTCATCCGGCAAGGCGCGATTGACATTGCCCGGCAGCCCGCCGCCAGTGATGTGCGCCATCCCGCTGACGATCTTCTTCACGCGGTACCGATTGAGCAATCTCACAATCGGCTTGACGTAAATCCGGGTCGGCGTCAGCAGCACTTCACCAAGCGAAGCCGCTTCTGACGAGCGCACGGAAACCGGCTCTGACGAGCGCAGCGAGGAAGAGCCGGATTGCGGCGTAGGCGATCCCTCTAGTTCAGCATACACCGCATCCAATTTCAACTTCGCGCGGTCAACGATCTTCCGCACCAGTGAGAAGCCATTGGAATGAACCCCATCAGATGCAAGCCCGACCACAATATCACCTGCCTCCATGCGCGTGGAATCAATCGCCCGCTCAAGTTCAACAACACCCACCGCAAAGCCCGCCACGTCGAAGTCGCCCTCGGCATACACATCCGGCATCTCCGAGCACTCACCACCGAGCAGCGCGCACCCAGCGATCTCACAACCCTTCGCAACGCCGTCGATGATCGCTGCCGTCTGCTCTGGAATGACCTTGTTGAGGCCGAGGTAATCGAGGAAGAACAGCGGCTCCGCGCCCTGCACGATCAGATCGTTGACGTTCATCGCCACGCAGTCGATGCCGACCGTGTCAAGGATGCCGAGCTGTGCTGCGAGTTTGACCTTCGTGCCCACGCCGTCGGTGCAGGCGACGAGGACCGGATCGCGATAGTTCTTTCGGAAAAGCTTCTCGTTGTAATCAAGCCGGAACATTCCCGCGAATGCGCCGTGCTTGCCCATGACGCGCGGCCCATACGTTCGGCGAAGCATCGGCTTGATCAGCCGTACGACCTCATCGCCCGCATCGATATCGACGCCCGCCTCCGCATACGTCATCGGCGCCTCCGGCCGCTTCTTCCGGCGGCTTCGCGCGGAGGTCGATTTCATGTTGGCGGACCCGCTTGACATGCCGCAAAGTGTACGCGAACAGCCGAGCAAGTGCCTCACTTCAAAAGCCCGCATTCCGAACACCGTGCGCCCGAACTCCCTCGCAGGTCATACCCGCAGCCCCGGCAGAAGCCCACGCGCTGTCGCGGCAAGCTCAACGAATGGCCGACCCGAATCAGCGCCGTTCCCAGCGCCATCACTGCAAGTGGCGAGGCAAGGAGCGGAATGACGGTCCAATCGTCTGCCATGACGTAAAGCCCGATGATCAAGCCGGTCACCGTGCAACTGAAGACAAGACCGAACAACCCAAAGAACAGCAAAGCCCATCCGGAGACAGTCAGGCCAACACAGAGCATGCGCCGCTGCGAACTCACGCAAAAGTCTATGTCACCGTGAGCGGAGTCTGCTTTATCAACATGGCTCGTTCCTCACCCCCAGTGTTGCAAGAGCATGAGCAGATCGGCAACGCCGACCGAACCGTCGTCGGTCAAATCGGCTGGACAGTCCTCAATATCCGCGCAGGTGCCCCACGCCGCAAGCAGGAGAAGCAAATCCGCGACTCCCACCGCACCGTCGCAATTCAAGTCGGCAACCGCGCAGTCAGGCAACGGACCCTCGTAGACGATCCACACTGCCTGGCCGCGATAGATCGCGCTGAACGTCCCCGGGCCAACGATATCGTCGAACTCTCCATCAATTGCACCCGCAACGAGAACGGTATAGACCGTCTGCGGCTGTGGCTCGTAACCGCCCACGAATGAAATCTCCAACGTTCCGCCGAGATTTGCGGTGCCGCCGACAGAAAGCACATCGTGGCCGGTGAAGGGGATGGTGCCGCCGACCTCGATGCCGATGACGCCGTTGCCGGACTGATTCAGCGTTCCGTTAAGCGTGAGATGGCCGACGGACAGGCCTGGCTCGATGCGCCCGCCTGTGTTGTGAACCGCCGCGGCAGTGACTGAGCCGATGCCCTTCAACACGCCGCCGGTGAGGTTGATCGCTCCGCCGCTGATGATGTTGAGCGCGCCATGAAGGATCGTCTCGCCGCCGCTCTGGTCGTAGTTGCCATTACGCGTGATGACACGCCCCTCGTCCACGAGAACCGTGCCGTCGGTGAGGAAAGCGCCTGGGTGAATCGTGATGTCGCCGGTGTTGGCGTGAAGCAGGCCGTGGTTGGTGAAGTCATCGGTGACGTCGAACTGCAGGCCGCTGGACGTGTCCGCGATAATGGCACCCTCATTCGTGAGGTTGAAGAGGTTGTTGATGCCGATCTGCCCCGCGCCGCGGATCGTGTGCTCCGGGCCGTTGACGAGCCGCCGCACGGCGTTGATGCCGTAGATGCGGTTGTTCACGGAGTTCGCGAGGACGAGTTCACCATCGCCGTTGATGGTCGTCACCGGCGAATTGATACGAATATCCGTCAGGCTCAAGCTGCCGTTGAGATTGATCTGACCGTTGTTGGTGACCGTATTGAGCAAGTCCTGGCTGAGGCCGTTGTTGATGTCGCAACGGGCGTTGAGCGTGATGTCCCAGACGGTGTTGTTGCCGGTCATGTGATAGAAGCCGCTGCCGTCAGCGGTGAGCGTGCCGCCGCTGAGTCCCATCCCGGAGAGCTGAATCAGCGAGTCATCGCCTGCGTGTATGACGCCGTTGTTCGTCAGCGGCGAGTTCAGGAGGAGGAGCACGGCACCATCAACCGCTTGGATCAGGTTGTTGTTGACGTTTTCGCCCTCACTCAGGTCGATCGTCATCGTGCTGGGCTGGTCGGCCTGGATGATGCCGTCGTTAGTGATGTTAAAGAGGTTGTTGATGCCGATCTGTCCCGCGCCTCGGATGGTGTGATCAGCCGCGTTGATGAGCCGGCGCGGCGCATTAATGCCGTAGATGCGGTTGTTGACCGAGTTCGAGAGGTTCATGACGCCGCCGCCAGTGAAAGTGACTTCGGGTGTGTTAAGGCGGATGTCGGTGAGACTCGGGCCGCCGTTGACGTTGAACGACTGCGTATGCGTGAGCGTTCCGTGGATGTCGGTCGAGAGGCCGTTGTTCATGGTGAGCAGGCCATTGATCAGCGGGTTGACAAAAACATTGTTGCCAATGAGGCGCACTTCGCCGCTGCCGGTTGTCGTCATCTCGCCTGCGATGAGCGAGACGCTCGTCAGCTCGATGCGCGAATTGTCATCAGCATGGAGGATTCCGTTGGTATTGTCGAGCGCGGAATTGATGATGCTGAGCACCGCGCCATTCGTCGCCTCGAGCAGGTTGTTGTTGAAGTTGTCTCCTGCGGTGAGATCGATCTGCAGCATCGTCGGCTGATCGGCGCGAATGATCCCGTCATTGGTCAGGTTGAAGAGATTGTTGATGCCGATCTGCCCCGAGCCGCGAATGACGTGGTCCGCGGCGTTCACGAGCCGCCGCAGCGCATTGACGCCATAGATGCGGTTGTTGATGGAATCGGAAAGGTTCATTACGCCCCCGCCGGTGAAAGCGATTTCCGGCGAGTTGAGAATGACATCGGTGAGGTTTGGCCCGCCCAGCATGTCGTAGGTGTCGTGATTGAGAAGTGGGCCCTGGACGACCACGCCGACGCCATTATTGTGCGAGAGCGTTCCGAAGTTGACCGGGTTGGTGATCGTGCTGTTGCCTGTGAAACGCAGAACGCCTGTGCCGGACGTTGAGAAGTCGTGATTCGGCAGATCGCAGTTTGAGATATTGACGACCGAGCCGTCGCCAGCGAACACGTCGCCGCGCGTTCCGTCTGAACTGAACGTGGTGTTGAGCAGCGTCAGCGTGCCGCCATTCGTCGCCTGCAGCGTACCGTAGTTCAGATTGTCGGCCCCCGCGAGATCGATCGTCATCGGCGTGGGATAGACCGCGTCGAAGATGCCGAAATTGGTCAGGCGCAATTGATTGATGCCGACTTGCCCCGCGCCGCGGAAGGTGTAATTCTCATCGACAATGAGCCGGTTCGTGGCGGCAAGCCCGTAGACGCGGTTGTTCTGCGAGTTGGAAATGTGGAACAGGCCGAACTGCTGGTTGTTGCCAACGACGAGGAACGCATTCGGGTCTCCGCCGATGCGGAAGTCGGTGAGATTCGGCACGGCCTCCATCGAGAACGTGCCCGCACCGCCGAAGAGGCCTGTGACGCCTTTGTTGTCTGTCTGGCCGATGACAGTAAATGAGTGGCCGTTGAGCAACCGCACGGTGTCGGTGCCGGCGATTCCCATCTTGTCGATCGTGGTGGCCGCCTCTATGTCGATCATGACGCCGTTGCCGACTGGCCCGGGATGAGTGAGCACCCACCAGGTGTCAACCCCATTGTTGGGAACCATATTGTTGTTCCAGTTGATGGGATTCCACCAGGCGCTGCTTTCGCCGCCACCGTCCCAGATGGCGCCGAGTTGATCCCGACCGACCGCGCTACCTGCTGCGCAGACGAGTGTCGCCGCAGCGACGAGAAGCAATGATTGTTGTCGCACCTTCGTTTCTCCTGCGACGGGGGCAAGGCCGCCTCGCAACTCCCACGCATACCCATCTCACCTCGCAGGGGGAGGCATGCTTCCAATCCTGCGCAGCCGCACCATGGCGGACATCCAAAAAAATACTGCAGCAACCCGTAAAGTCAATGCCGTTTTTGGCTCGCTGTAACTATTTTCGTAGCGACATCTGCCGGCCGGACAGCCCGCCGACCCTGGATTTCAATCATCAGGGTGGATGCCATGCCTGATCGTGGCCGCGTCTGGCTACCCCGCATCTTCATCCATTCGCCGGTCCTGGCTTCCTGAACTCACTCAAACAGCAGATCGTATAGACGAAATGTAAGTGCGAGTAGAACAAGACGAGGGCGCCTTTGAATCTTCAATCATCACTCCACGATCCACGCCACGACGGGCAGCTGCGCCGCGGCTTTACCCGCATTGAACTGGTCATCGTGCTCGTCTGCATTGTGATCGTCCTTGTCATCGCTGCGCTGATGCTTCGTCAAACCGGCGGGCGCGGGAATGTCAACCACAGGCAGATGAAGGATGCCACGCAACTCGGGGGAATCGCACAGTCACTGGGCGTGTTAAGCCGCGAGTTCAACAACGTGTTGCCCTCGCCCAGCATCATCGCACGCAAGCCCGTCGCAATCGGTGGTGAGTTGCGCTACGTTTCCGGTCGCGGCGAAATAGAAGTCACGCTCGACACCACCGCTAACCTCTATTCAATGCTGATCGCGCAGAACTATGCCACGCCCGACCTTCTCATCTCACCCTTGGAAAGAAACCCGCGCGTCATCCAAATGGCACGGTACAACTGGGACGAGTACGACCCGAAGAACGGCGTCTTCTGGGATAGCGCGTTCCAGGCCGACCTCGATGTGGAATCAAACGTTTCATATGCGCACCTGCTCCTATGGGGCGAGCGTAAGACGCAGCTGTGGCGAGATTCACGCAATGCGGGCGTGGGCATCATCTCCAGCCGCGGCCCGGCAGGCGGCGTCGAAACGCCAACCTCCTTCACCTGCGATGCCCAAGGAAACTGGCGCGGCCACATCATCGCAGGCGACGGAAGCATCAACTGGCACACTTCGCTCACCGGCTGGGAGCACCTTTTCCGCATCGATGAAGGCCTCGAAGGCGCGGACCCGGTCCTGACCTTCACCCGCGAAATCGACGCCGATACCGGGCCGACCATTCAGCACGACTGACGCAGTCGCAGCATCTGATCGCCGATCGCATCGCCTTCAAGCGCGACCCGCAAGTTCGTCGGGCGCGGCCGTGTGATCGCATCGAAAATGCGAGAGTCTGTTCACTCATCAGCCGGGGGCCGGCGTAAGATCTCACGCTCGCGCGCATATGCCTCCGCTTCGGCTTCCAGCCGCTCACGATTGGCGGCGATCCATGCGTCAATCTTCTCGATGCGCTCTTCGAGTTCCGCCTGCTGCTTCGCAGCGAGTTCGGCTTCGAACTCGCGGAGTTTCGTGTCATCGTCGGTTTCGCGGGCCTCCTGCATGAACTCAAAGCGCCTGTCACGACGCTCAATTTCTTTGTGGGTCAGCGCCGCGCGCGGGTTACGATAGAGCCCACTGATGTTTTCGAAAACCGCATCGATTGCGTCAACCATACCCTTCATAGGCAGTCGGCCTTCTTTGCGGGCCTGCTCTAACCTCTGGTCGTACCAATCAAGGCGCAAGAGTGCAGCGCGGGGGTCACGGGCTCCCAAGCGTTCTCCCAGCAGATGCGCGAATGGCGTGTGGCGTTCCTTCCACGCGGCATCAATGATGCTCTTTCGAGTCTCCAGGAACTCGATGCGCGGTGTCTTATGGTGCATGTCAAGAAGCGTGTTTCCGGCATCGGATCGAATGCCTGCCGATAGGTCGGCATTCTGATAGATCGACAGCAAATGTTTGCGCACCTTCGGCGTCCAGTTCTGGCGCGATGCTGTGGTTATTAGTCTTCTGAGATGATACGGTGACTGGGCTTGATCGAACAGGTCTGAGTAGATGCGATGGCGCTCACTTTCAGGTTCCGCGCCATGGGCAAGGCTCGACCAAATCCGCCCGCGCGCATTTGCGATCTGGACCGACACAGGTGCATCAGCATCCCATTCAGCCTTAATGCTGCCAGTTGCGAAGGGCATGGCAATACGTTCCACAGGGGAGTGGGCATCCGCATTATGATCAAGCACCCGAATGATCTCTACCGGTTCTACAAGACCTGCGAACGCGACCTTCAACATTCGAACATCACGGGCCGCGCGCAGTCTCCGTTCGGCCGCAAGGCGCTGTTCGAAGGGGATCAGCGAGTTGTTGACCGTTTGCCAAAGGTCGAGTTGAATCTCCTCGTCGAGTTCAAGACGTGGTACGGGAACCATTTCGCCAGGCACACCAAAGAGACTATCGTCGCTACTGCGCATCGCTCGAGCATCAGAGCAGATAGCCAACGCGAAGGTGATGATCATCATGGAATGTCGCATTTAAAATGTCTCCTCAGATTTTCACGGTGAACCAATTGAACGAAATTCGATGTGAGGTCCGGCTGGCGGCACTTTCTGGTGCTGCCATACTTTCCAAGGAACGACCGCTTCCGTAATCTCACCGTCCCCATCCACATCGCATCCCAAGGTCGTCTCGGGGAGTTCATCGAGATCCCAACGGGTGAAGCCAGCGATCACTTCCTGCTCCATGTGCGTCTCTCCAGTGTATTTTCGACCCAGCGCAGGATCGTACCATTCACTCCCGACCCGAACCAGAATATGTCGGTTGACGAAGTTCACCGGCTGGGAGCACCTTTTCCGCATCGATGAAGGCCTCGAAGGCGCGGACCCGGTCCTGACCTTCACCCGCGAAATCGACGCCGATACCGGGCCGACCATTCAGCACGACTGACGCAGTCGCAGCATCTGATCGCCGATCGCATCGCCTTCAAGCGCGACCCGCAAGTTCGTCGGGCACGGCCGAGTGATCCCTCGAAAAATGCGAGAATGTCTGTTCACTCATCAGCCGGGGGCCGGCGTAAGACCTCACGCCCGCGCGCATATGCCTCCGCTTCAGCTTCCAGCCGCTCACGGTTGCCGGCGATCCATGCGTCTATCTTCTCGATGCGCTCTTCGAGTTCTGCCTTCTGCTTCGCGGCGAGTTCGGCTTCGAACTCGCGAAGTTTCGTGTCGTCGCCGGTCTCCTTCGCTTCCTTGGTCAGCTCGTCGCGCTGGCGAATGATCGCAATGGTCCTCTCTTGCTGCACCCGGTGCTCCACATGCATCCCGCTGATGTTGCCGAAGTACGAGTCCATCAGATCAAGAAGATTCTTCGATAACGGCCTGCGTTCAGTGGCAACACTACGAGCATGTTCGTAACGATCAATAAAGAGAACCGCGCAGCGAGGATCATGGCGGTGTACAAGCCATTCCGTCATTTCTCTGGCAAACGCTGTTCCTCGTTCCGCCCAAGCCGTTGCAATGAACAATTCCCTGGCCCTCTCGAACTCTGGTCGGGGTGTTGCATGACCCATATTTCCGAGAGTCACCCGCACAGAACGACGTGTTGTAGGAGTACGCTCCGGATTTCGATAGATCGACAAGAGGTGAGTGCGAACGTCCTGCGTCCAATTGCTTGAAGACGATCTCACGAGCGTGCCGATGAGCCAATCCTTCTCTCGATTGGCTTCGGGCAACTTCCTCGCTTCATCAATCAACTGTGCGTAAAGAGCGTGGCGTTCGCCTTCCGGCGCAGCAGACATGGCCAGATGATACCAAATCCGACTGCGACAATAGGCGATTTGTGCTGCCACTGGTGCCCTAGCATCGGCCTCAGGAGTACCGCCCGAAGGAAAGAAATGGCCCATGCCCTCTGTAATCGACATGTGCTCAACGCGCATTTCACCATCCGTTCCGGGATCGGGCGGGTGAATCACCTCGATCGGTTCGATTAGGCCGCGGAAAGCACTATGAAGCATGCGCACATCACGTGCGCCGATCAGCGACCGTTCCGCTTTGGCGCGCTGCTCAACCGGCACAAGCGAGTTGTTCACGACCTTCCACAGTTCTTGCTGCTGCTCAATCGTCAATTGCAGCCGCGGCCTTTGCGGCGGTTCGCCAGCGAGCCGTCGTCCCCGCTCCGGCAGCGGGTCGCCGAAGGACGAGGGCGCCACTGTCAGAACAAGAGCAAGCGCGACGACGCCAAGCATCGCTGTTGGAATAACAAAGACAATTCCGGGGCGTCTGGCTACTGTCATTGAGCACCTCACCATGGTTCAACTGTAAAGTAAATGTACGTGGCCGCGGTAGGGGTTTCTCGATGACGCCACACCATGTACGGTGCGCCAGTACTGGGATGCAATCCGCTTGTCCAGATCGAAAAGCCGTCGATGGCCGTCGTCTGCATATCGGCGGCACCTGTGTAGTTCACGCCGTAACTCGGGTCGTAACAGGTCGATCCGATTCGCGCGAACTGGTGATTGCTGAATAGGTTGAGCGGATTCGTGCCACCCTGGCCGTATATGCCGTCGGAGTCCTGTGCCTCCGGAGTAGACAAGGCATTGTTCATCCAGTCGTGAGCATTTCCGTTGAACATTTGCGCACCGAACGTCTGATAGTTCGGAACTGCAAGATACGGGAAGGATGTCCCAGCATGGGTGCCGGGGTCGGTGAAACTCCAGTTCTTCACGAGGAAGAAGGATGCGCCGGATGATAGTGTCGACGACGCCCATATGAACTCCGCGCCTGTGTGCACGTTGTGAACCATGAGCGACTGCCGGAACAGCCTTGCCCATGAGCCACACTGACCGTCATAGTGTTCGAGCAGGTACGGTACCTGAGTCGAGCCCGCCTCGAACACGGTTTCCCAAGACTGGTAGTAGTGAAGTGGCTTGTTCGTCCCATCATTCTCGTCCGGCTCGGCGCGCGTGATGTTCAATGTCTTGAACCCGTCCCATATCGCATCGAAGATGTGCTGCGGGTGATTCGCGTGGTTATCGTCGAGGCCGTGCGCTCTTTGGCACGCGATGTCCACCACTGTGTGGTACAGCGGCGAGGTCTGCGGATCGGCCAGCGTCACGTACATCGTGTTCTCACTCGTCGCAATATGCACATCATGGTTCTCGTCATCGATCGTGATGAAGACACGCCACTCGATTTCGAGCGGATCGTAGTGTGCAATCGCGTCACCAAGTTCGAGCAGATCGAAGTCAGTCGCCACAAGATAGTGTCCATCAGGCGATAGTGGTACGACGACGCCTTCACTTCCCGGAACCAGAACCATCAAATGTGGATCTTCAAGGTTGCCGGAGATGAGGAAGCGGACTTCTTCTATCTCTACTGTGTCATTTCTGGTATAGGCGACGGGGTGCTCGTGTCCGTCATACACGTCTTCGCCGCAGAGCTCGTCCCACCAGTTGAAGCAGCAGAACGCGTCCTCGATGCATGCTTCGTCCTTCCATGACAACCAGTGCGGCACGTCGTAGTCGGTTCCGTCGCTGTCGCGCGCCACAGGATGATTATTGCCGCCGAACGTGACTGCGGCGAGTTCGATGAAGAGACCGGGGATGCCGCCGCTGCATGAGGAATGACTCGGATCGTACCATTTCGTGTCTTCGCACTCCACGAGGCAGGGATCGCCGCCGCATTCAGGATCGCACTCCGGATCGCCGCCACAGTCTGGATCACACGGATCCGGATTGCAATATGGATTGCACTTGTCTCCGCCACAGTCGGGGTCGCACCAGGGATCGCCGCCGCAGGCAGGATCGCAATCGGGGTCGCCGCCGCACGCGAGGTTCCCCTTGCTTGCGGAACTCAGCGGTCGTCCTCGTCACCTACCGAAGGATGTCATCATTCATGTTTCAATTTCTTCAGATTCGCGTTCCTTGAATTCAAGGATTCTCTGGATTTGCTCTTCGATCTCCTTAAGCCTTCTGTGATTCGGGTCTGACTCTTCATAGCGTTGTCGTTCGAACTTGATCTCCTCTCGGAGTTGATCAAGAGCGGGTTTCAGAGTGGCGACGCCCGGATCAACTTTCTCAAAATGCGCCTGGGCTGCATCGAGTTCCTGCTTCACATTGATGTCTTCTCGTCGCATCTGTCTGCCATAGCCCGCCCGGCTCACATGCGCCGCCGCTAGGGCAACTCGAGCGTAACTCGGGTAGACAACCGATCCCTCCACCTCAGTGATTTTCGTCAGCATCTCGACACCGGAGTCATCCAAAACCCATCTGCCTGTGTAAAGGAAGGCGGGTGGCTTCAGTTGTCGAACAAGCGCCAACGCCTTCTTCTCCGCCTCCTCCCTGGGCTCTCGAACCTCAACAAACAGATGATTGCTTTCAGCCGTAATCGTTCCGTTATTGTACTGCACCCAGACTTCGTACTCGCCCACTTCACCGAAGATCGGCTTCTCGGGATCGGGCCAGGCGCAGGTGAGAAACACCCTTTCCTCCCACGTTTCCCCCGGTTGTCGTTCTCGGATTTTTGGAGAAGCGGTAAATGGTGTGGGATGTGAGTCGAAATTCCTAACGCGAATCAGTCTGCCAGATGGCATGCGCACATGGGCAGACCCGCCGCTTCTGATTGTGCCGTGCGTATTTGTGAGACCTGTCGCCTCGTCTCCTACGACGCTCCACTCGATGATTATGGGAAGGCCTTCGATCACGAGAATTTCATCGGTGGGTGCCGAGATTCGCACCGCGAACGGACCGTCAGGAGCCACGGCGCACGCGGCACCACTGGCGACTGCTCTCCACGCGACTGCGGCAACGGCAACGGCTAATAGGGCAATCATGCATTTTCTGTACATCTGTACCTCCTATGGACTCTGAACTCGATCGCGAATCTGCGCAAGGTGATTGGGGCTGAAGTTGAGATGCTGCATGGTTGAGAAACTCTCATCCATGATGTAACCATCCGGTGGATCCGGATGGGCAAGATTGAACTGGTGTCCGATCTCGTGGCAGAGAGTAGCCGCCTCTGCGATCCCGGCACTAAAGGCTTCACGGATCACTTCAACGAATATCGCAGATTCCGTCCATCCGGAACCTGTTGTCACTCCCATGCCAGCACTTTCGAGTGGATCCCAATCCCGATCATTCTTTACGAGTTCGTGGAATGCTGCGAAAGCGTAAACGACCCAGTGGTCCGCTCGCTCCTTCGACCGCGACTGCTGATGGGATTGGCCGACTTGACTAACATTAACGAGATGCGGGTTAAAGGGGACTTCCACCTTGCTGAATGCAGGATTACCACCCCCGTTGTTCAACGGCAACACATATGCTTCGCCGTATATCTGCTCCATCAGTGAGAAGTCAAGAGTTCGCGGGAGGAGTTTCCTATCGTCGTCATCCCTAGCCGTGAATGGAATGCCGAGTTCGCTCGTGCTGAAAGTGCCCTGACTGTCATTCGTATCAACGATCAGGACGCTTGGCCCACCGCCGATGCTGATTTCGCCGCCAAGAAACGCCCCCCAGTCAACCGGCGCGCCTTGCTCCACATCGAGCGCTAGAACGTATTGGCTGCCGTTCTTGATAATCGCTGTTGCTTGACCAGACATGGTTGCCGCGCCGATCCAGTCCGTCGCGGTGTATGGAAGCGGAACCATCGAGAAGCCTTGATGGATAAGAATCTTCTGCTCGTCATTCATGCTGATGAACGGCGGCGGCTGCGGCGGCTCCTGGTCGTTTGCCATTGTGTGCAGGCCAGCAACGGTGAATCCACCTCCGAAGCCAAACAATTGCAGCGGTTGTTCAACGTCGCTAAAGATGAGAGGGGCCTCTGTCATCGGCGGGTCAAACGTATCGATCTGTCCCACCGCAGTCGCCGTGGGATTGCCGCCCTCCCAGCCGAGAGGAGCGTGGAAATGTTTGAAGTGTCCGGAGTATTTGTTCTCATCCTCTCCGATCGCCTTCATCGAATCCAGTTCGACGTTCAGGTGTCGCCACACAGTCAGCATCTCCGACTCGGCCACGCAAAAATCGGGGTCGGTATGGCCATCTGCCATGTTCTGCGTCACCGCATGCACGGCATGCGACGAGGTCGATGCGTAGACTTTGTAGTTGTCGCCGGGGTGTCTGCTCACTTGAAACGAAATCTCTGCGATGCCCAGCGGATCGGATTGTGCCGACAAAGTCAAGCCGATGCTAATTGCGTCGCGGTTGTCGTTTCCCACGTGCCGTTCGGGTCCACCTTAGGATCGTTAGTTGATGGATCGTCAGGGTCAAACACCTTGAAGTATACAGTTGTCCCCGCTTCGGGAGGCATCGCTTGCGCTCGCACCGTGACCGTGCGGCGAGCGGCTATCGCGTTCGCGGTGTCGGCGTCGTCAATATGCACCTTGTCCGGGAAAATCCGCATTCCACCGTTGTTGGGACATTCGTCGATTGGCCAGTTGTCGACCGAGTATCGCTCAAATGTCAGATCAATCGTCGGTACGTCTTCCACTTCAAACTCCCGCTTCAACGTGCAACAGCCGTCCGCTATGAAGAGAGTGGCGTCACCTGGCGGCCCGAATCGAACGTCGACGTAGGGCATATGAAGAATGTCGGCACCCGGAGGGTTTGGCTCGGTAACGATCTCAGCCGATCCGGCTACGTCCCATGTCCAGTCGTGCGGCTCGCACTCCGGGTCGCCGTCGCACTCATCAAGACACCACCAATACCAGTGTCTCCAGTGTGGATGCGGGCACGTCCAGGGCAT
>CAZFZT010000009.1:0-63294 GCA_964523675.1 uncultured Isosphaeraceae bacterium | reverse complement strand
TCATAGAGCCGGTAGGTGATATCGGCATCTTCGGCAGCATAAGGGGCCGCCTGATCGAGAAGCACTTCATCGAATCGCTTCTGCGTCTTGCCCTTGCCGATCAGATCGCGGATGGGAGTGCAGGTGTGCCGCAGGAGCGCGAGGGAAAGAACGTCCATCGCATGGCTGGAGCGGGAGGCGTCGATGATGTACGAGGCGACCATGATGTCGAAGGAATGGTGGCACGGGCGTCCCGCCTGTCCGTCGCTGTCGCCTTTGGTGCGCACAGGCGAGACGCCTGTGCCACCGAGCATGATGCCGTGCTTGCGCAGGACGTTGATGTCGAACTTGAGATTGTGGCCGATTTTGAGAATCGACGGGTCTTCCAGGACCGGTTTGATCTTGTCGATGACCGTGGCAAGGTTCATGTGCATCTCCGGGTTCGGCGAACGCACCGGGATGTAGAAGCCCTCCTTCGACTGCACCGCAACGCTGATGCCGCAGAGGTTTGCGTCGATCGGCGAAAGCGAATCAGTTTCCGTGTCGAGCGCGATGCAATGGCATGCGCGCATGCGCTTGATAAGGGTGTCGAGTTCGGCGGGGCCTGTGATGCAGGTGTACTCGCCGGGGTCGGAGGGGGTGATGGCTGGCTCGGCCATCGCTTCCGGCTCGGAGGTTGCGGTATCGAAGAGGCCGGCTTGGTCGTCAGGGCGATCGCGCGAGGCCGCAGGCGTCTTTGCTCCAGCGGCGGGAGCCACTTGTCGCAACGCTTCATCACCGATGATCTCCTTGAGATCATCCTGATACCGCGTGAACCCCAGTTCCCGGAACATCGCCAGCATCGCTTCGCCCGGCAGTTGCGATACATCAACACGCGCTCGATCGAGGTCGAACTCAATCGGAAGATCATCCTTGAGCGCGACAAGCTGCTTCGAGACTGCCAGGACATCCCTTGCTGCTTCGACGTTCTCGCGCTGTTTCCCTTTGAGATCATCAACATGAGCAAGCAGGTTCTCGATCGAGCCGTATTTCAAGATCAACTGCGACGCCTTCTTCGGCCCGATGCCGGGGACTCCGGGGATATTGTCCACAGTGTCGCCCATCAATGCCAGCACATCGCGCACATGCTTCGGCTCAATGCCCGGCGTCTTGAAGATGTCGGCCGCCGTGACGGACTTATCAGTATGAACGTCGAAGAGTTCGACCCGCGCATTGAGGAGCTGTGTCAGGTCTTTATCTTTTGAGACGACGCGAATGTGCAGGTCGGGCTGCTCGTGCTTGAGGCGCGTCACGATCGATGCGATGACATCGTCGGCCTCGACCGTTTCTTCTCCCAGCACCGGCACGCCCATGAGGTCAAGCAACTGAAGGCAGCGGTCGATCTGCGGCCGCAGGTCTTCGGGCGGATCCTCGCGGTGAGCTTTGTACTCGGGGTAAATCTGACTTCGGAAGGTTTCCTTATCGCCGGAGACATCAATGACCACAGCCAGGTAGTCGGGCTTGTACTCGCGCAGCACCTTGAGCAACATGCCCACGAAGCCGTAGGTCATGTTGGTCGGTTCCTTGGTGACCGGGCTCGTCATGCGCGAGCGAATGGCGAAGTAGGCGCGGAAGAACTGCGCATGGCCGTCAATCAGGTAAAGCGTTTTCGGCGCTCCGGCGGGCATGGGATGTGCAGTGTAGCCGGTGGCACGGCCCTGGAGAATCGGCGCAACCATAACAGGTCAGAGACCTGTTGCACCATACACCTCGCGCAGAGCGGCGATGTACGTCGCGCTTGGCGCCTTGCGGCGGCGGGCCATCATCGCCTGCATCACCTCGAGGAACTTCTCCCAGCGGTAGGTGCGTTCGCCTTCATCAGTAATCCATGCAAAGCGACGTGTTGTCGGCGGCGGGGGGGCAGTGGAGGCGACCATCGCGCCGGTGCCAATGACGGTGCCGGTCATGAGTCGCGTGTTGATGGCAAACTTCGCATGGTCGCCGACGATCGCTCCGAGGAACGTCAACCCTGTGCGCTGACGCGGCTGGTCCGGTTCAATTCTCATGGCAACTTCGCTGTAGGTATTGAGGAGGTTCGAGTTCGTCGTGCCAGCGCCGAAATTGACCCACTTGCCGATCCATGAATCGCCAAGATGACCGTCGTGGGCTTTATTGGAATACCCCTGAAAGATTGTGGCGCCAACCTCGCCGCCGACTTTGCAGCAGGGGCCGATTGACGTATTGGGTTTGATGATGGCACGATCCGCGATCGTCGCATCGGTCCCGACGGCGCAAGGGCCGCACAGGACCGCGCCGGGGCGGATGACGGCTCGTTCCTGTACGAAGATCGGACCGTGGGTGGCGTCGAAAACGACCTGAGGGAAGATTTGTGCGGTGGCATGAAGTTCAACCGGGCTCTCGCCGACAACGGTGATCGACGAATCCGGCACCTTTGCCTCGACCAGGCGTGTGCGCAGAATGTCATGTGGAATCGTCTTCCATGCAAAGGAGAGTACATCCCATGGATAACGGTACAGAACGCGCTCGTCGCCCTCAAGCGCCTGGCTCTTGACGCGCTCGTGCAATTGCCCTGATTCAAGAAAGTACCTTGCATCGGCATGGCGCAGGTGCGCGGCGACGACATGACCGCTTTCGCGTTCAAGAAGCGCGGTGTTGAGTGGCACACGCAGGGATTCGTCGGGCAATGCCCATCGTCCGCTGACGCAGAGAATCGCCTCATCTTCGGGCAGATCGTTGACCGGTGCATTGGCGCGCTCAGCTACAAGAGCGGCAAGCCGGGGCGGAACCCAATAGCCGGCGAGTGTCTTTGGCCAGGTGGAGGCAATGCGTTGAGCGGTGGTGTGCGCACCGGTGCGAATCTCAAAGCACGCTCGCAAGTCCGTCATCGGCCCGAAGCGCCCGTTGCCATCGTCAAAGATGATGATGCGAGACATGGCTCTCATGATACGGTGGAAAGAATCCGCGATGTGTTCCCCCCGGTTGCCTGCTCCCCATATCGTCGCATTGCGTCCGATTGCATTTCACTACCTTCTCGCAACGCTACGGCGAGCCTGCGCCCATTGGAATCCCCAGACCGGTGTGCTGGCCAGAAGCGCCCAGCCGAAAACCACCGCTGCAACACCTGAGTACAGCGCAATGCCGCCGTGCCGGATCAACTCGCGAATCGCAGAGGGTTGTGTCGGATACACGATCGGCTCACCGTACCAGGAACGGATCACATAAATCGTGATCGCAATCAGCGCAGCGGCAATCACGGAAGCTGCTGTCAGGATTGAAATCGTGACAACGCGCTGCCGAAACACCATCGTTCTGACTTGTACAACGAGATACGACGCAAAGAGATAACCGAGCGCGTTGGGCCCGATCAGGTGCAACGCAACCGCGCCTTCGAGCGGTTTGAGCGGGCTCGTCAGATCCATCGCAATCCCCAGAAGAAATGCGGCGCCCAGCGCAGCGGGCTTCGATGCAAAGAGCGCAAGATAGGCAACGAGACAAAGCACAATGTTCGGCGCAATGCTGCCCAGCGAAGGCAGCGTAAACAGGTTCATGAGACTCCGGTCGAGCGCGATGAACACAAACGCCACTACCGCGAAGACGGTCCACCTCATGGAGCAACCCCCTCATTGGCAGCGAGCAACCGTGATTCAATCAATACCGTTCGCAGGTTGCGCAGCCGGAAGAACGGCCGCACAATGATGATGCTGCGCAGTGCATCGCGATCGTTCGGCTCAACCGATTCGACTTCGCCGATCACCATCATCTGTGCGGATTGCGGCCAGTCGCGATCGTCGAGCCGAATGACGTCGCCCGGCCGCACGCCCTGATCGCGCGCAATGTTCTCAACGATGAAGTTGCCGCCCGTGTGTGTTTTCAATTGGGCAAGCGGGGCGTCGGCCGGCCTGACCTCCGGCGCATCACGTGGAAAGATTCTCGCACCGATCAGGTTGATGCCGCTGATCGGCTCGACTCTGCTGTGAAGCCGGGACACGCCGCCCACAACACGGCCGACGAGATGCACGCCCCCGTACACCGCGATCGCGCCCGCTTCAATGCCATGCCCTGATCCGCGGTTGATCTCGACGGAGCCGCCGGCCGCGCGCGGGTCGGCCGAGGTGATGTTCGCAATGATCCAATTGATGTTGGCGCGACGCTCAACGGGAATGCGCTGGAGCTGCTCAAGATGATCCTCAAGCTCTTCGATCCGCGCCTGCGCCGCTTTATACAGTCGCTCAAAACGGTCGCGGTCCTCGATGAGCCGCTGCTCTGCCTCGGAGATCGTGCTCGGCTCAGCCGGACGCAGACGTGTCGCCGCTTCTCTGCCGATGTGCGTGAACGGCCGCAGCGGGAAACTCACCACCTCAGCAATGTCACTTGTCCATCGCAGCCACGACGCAGGCACAAACGCCAGCACGACGCTCAGCGCCACCGCCAAGGCAAAGAATTTCTGCGCACGAGGAGTTCGAGCCATAGAGGGGAGGAGTTAGGAGATAGGAGTTAGGAGTTGGGGAAACTCGTCATGTCGCTCTATCGTCTAACTCCTAACTCCTAAATCCTTAATCCTAAATCCTATCTCCTCACTTCTATCTCACACATCATCAAGGTCCGACTCCATGGTCGCCTTCCAGTCTTCTAGGTTCTCAAGATAGATGCTCGTGCCGCGCGCCACGCAAGTCAGTGGATCATCTGCAACGCGCACATCGAGGCCCGTCGCGTTTGAGATCATCACATCGAGGCCGCGCAGCATCGCACCGCCGCCTGCGAGCACAATGCCGTTATCCACCAGGTCCGCAGCCAGTTCCGGCTCTGCCCGTTCCAACGTGCGCTTGACCGTGTCGATGATCGAGCCAATCGGCTCCTGCAGGCATTCACGAATCTCTTCGCTGGTTACAACCGTCTTGCGTGGCAGGCCGCTGACGTTGTCCCGGCCGCGCACCTCCATCTGCTTGGGTTCGTCAACCTCCGCAGCCGAGCCGATCTCGATCTTGATCCGCTCAGCCGTCTGCTCACCAATCGTGAGGTTGTATTCCTTCTTCATGTGGTTGATGATCGCCTCGTCCAGATCGTCGCCTGCCACTCGAATGGAATCACACGTGGCGATGTCGGCCAGCGACATGATGGCGACTTCCGTTGTGCCGCCGCCGATGTCAACGATCATGCTCGCCGTCGGCTCAACGATCGGCAGCCCCGCGCCGATGCCCGCCGCCATCGGCTCCTCAACCAGGTACACCCGCCGCGCCCCGGCCCGCTCCGCTGAATCCAGCACCGCGCGCTTCTCAACCGCCGTGATGCCAGAAGGCACCGCGATCACCACGCGCGGCCCGAACATCCTGCTTCGCCCATTCACTTTGCGGATGAAGTAACTCAGCATCGCCTCAGTGATCTCAAAGTCGCTGATGACGCCGTCCTTGAGGGGCCGAATCGCGCTGATGCTGCCCGGCGTCTTGCCGAGCATCTCCTTGGCGGACCACCCGACAGCATTGCCGCCATTGAGGACCTTATTCGTGCCCCTGCGCACAGCGACGACGGAGGGCTCATTCAGGACGAGTCCTTCGCCGCGCACGCAGACAAGGGTGTTGCAGGTTCCGAGGTCGATACCCATATCGACGCCGAACCAGCCGAGAAGTGAGTCAAGAATCACCGTCGCAACTCCATTTGCAGAGGCCGGGCAGGCGGGCTTTCGCACCCGCAGGCGGCAGTGTAGCCGATCCTGGGAAAATAGGGCATGGTCCTGATCGGCAAAACCCGCGCCACAGCGGCAATCTTCACGCCGGCACCACCCCTCCCACCTGTGCCAATCGACATGATGATGCGACTTGCAGCGTCCCAGCGACACAATCAGAACGGCCTGAACCACACCGGCTGCGGCTGCCTTCCGGGCGCCACCTTCCTGGCCGCTTGTCCCGCTTCACCTTCGTCAGATGCCATTCGTCGTGGCGGGCTGGTCGGGCGTGCCGTTGGTGGTCACATGCGAGATCACCGCACAGCCGACAATCACGCCGCGCGGCAGCGAGCCGGGGGCCGGCAATGGGGAACAGGCATTCGGCAATCGGTTCAGAGCCGCCGCATCGACGATTCCAACGGTCGATTGCCGATTGCCCATTGCCGAGAGGCCTAGATGTCAAAACCGCCTGCCAATCATCACTGGTGGGGCGCGATCGTTGCTCGATCGTCTTCTTGCCGCGCATCCTCCGCATTGTGGGCATCGTGTATCCTGTGCGTGAAGGAGCCGGTCATGCGAAAGCGTCATCCGCACTGTCCGCACTGCGATTGCGAACTGGGCGGTCGCGTCGATCCTCGTGTGTCGCTGCGCACGGTGTGTCCGGAGTGCGGCCGGGCAATGATGCCTTCGGAACTCGTCTGGCGTGCTCAGCGCGAACGGTGGGACTTGGCGACGGACATGGCTTGCGTCGGCAGGGGGCTGATGTGGATCACGATTCGTGGGCTTGTGCTGATCGTCATCTGGTGTGTCTACATCGGCATCTCCGAAGCACTCTTCGCAGATGCGAGCGGTGGGTCGGCGAAGGTGGAGGTCGCTCCGTCGCAGGTTGTCGTCAGCGCGCGTAGCGGCGAATTGGCGTTCTATCTCGTTGCCGGCATGGTCGCCGCGTCGATCATGGTCTTCCGCTTGAGTTGGCAGGCCGGTATGGAGAGCGGCTTACTCGTGTCAGCGGCGCTTCTGATGATGTGGGGCGCGATGTCTGCTGCCATGGCGCTCGTGGATGGCGCAGGCGCGCTGGAGCACGTCAGCTGGAGGCATGCTGTCTTTGCGCCCGGTTTCTATGGAACCATCGTCGGTCCGGTGATGTGGTGGCTCGGAGAGAGTTGATGACTTCGGGCGCCTGCCAGAATGACCATGCAGGCGAGACGCCTGCTCCACCAGTTTGTGCGGCGAGCGATGCTTCAGGGCGACGTGAGCACCTTGACACGACCTGCAAAAAGTGTGATGCTGCGGGCGCTTGAGCCGATAGCAGGCGTTTTCGCCCGGCTCTCGCGGTTTTTGCGGTTTCACCTGCATTGGGAGGTCCACATGTTCGCTACATTCTCGCGCAGTTGGGAGTTCACGAAGCTGAGTTTCGGCATCCTCTTTGACTTCAAGCAGCTCATCATCTTTCCTATTCTTTCCACTGCTGCGTTTCTCGTCGTTGCTGCGAGTTTCATCGTGCCGATGTGGACGTTCGGCGTGATCGAAGCGTGGACCGCCCAAATGGATGAAGGCACCATCGCAAGCGAAGTGATGATGTGGGTCTTCATGCTCGCCTTCTACTTCGTGAGTTACTTCGTGATGAGTTTCTTCAACACGGCTTTGATCGCCTGTGCGCTCAAGGTCGTCAACGGCGAAGCGCCGACGATCGAGTATGGCATGACGGTGGCTTTCAAGCGCATTCCACAGATCGCTGCATGGTCGCTTGTTGCGGCGATTGTCGGGGTGCTTCTGAAGATGCTTGAGCGCTATGAGAAGATCGGCGAATTCGTGGCTGCGCTGCTTGGCACAGCGTGGTCCGCGCTCACCTTCTTTGTGGTGCCGGTCCTGGCGGTGGAAGGCGTCGGGCCGTTCACTGCGTCAAGCGATCGGGCGGCATCCTGCGACAGCATTGGGGGACCGCGCTGGTGAGCAACTTCTCGATGGGGCTGATCGGCTTTCTCATCATGCTGCCGGTGGTGTTGATTGGCGGTGCGCTGATTGCGCTTGCGATTTCAGCCGGCAACACAGTCGGCATCTTCCTGGCCATCGCTGCGGTGGTGCTTGTCGCGTTTGTCGTGAGTTCTGCGATCAGCGCAGCGGATGTGATTCTCAAGGCGGTGCTGTACAACTACGCCACGGATCGGGCGGTGCCGGCCGGTTTTGATTCAGCGCTGCTGGAACAGGCGTTTCGGCCGAAGGACGCTGGTTGACAGGTCCACAACTCCACAAGTCCACAAGTCCACAAGTCCAAAATCTGTGGACCTGTGGACCTGTGGACCTGTGGAGTTTTGGACTTGTGGACTTGTGGAGTTTTGGACTTGTGGACCGCTCAAGCACTCACCAGGCGCGAACGGTCCTGTTCCTGGCGCATGAGACGTTTGCGCTGGGATTCATCGAGGACGCGCTTGCGGATGCGGACCGACTTCGGCGTCAGTTCCACCAGCTCATCACCTTCGATGTACTCGAGCGCGGCTTCTAATGTGAGCAAACGCGGGGCTTTAAGCGTAACGGTTGCTTCCTTGTTTGCTTCGCGCATGTTGGAGAAGGCCTTGGCCTTAACGACGTTGACCGTCAGGTCGTTTTCGCGCGTGTGTTCGCCGACGATCTGTCCTGCATAGATCGGATCGCCCGGTGTAATAAACATGACGCCACGATCGGCCAGATTCTGAAGGGCATAGGAAGTCGCAGCTCCGGTTTCGGTGGCAACGAGCACGCCGGCCTGTCGTTTGCGGCTGAGTGTGCGGACCGGCGCATAACGCAGAAACGTGTGATACATCACCGCTTCGCCTCCGGTGGCGGTCAACATGCGCGAGCGCAGGCCAATCAGGCCGCGCGCGGGAATTTCCGCGTTGATATGCATGCGGCTGCCTCGTGCTTCGACCTTTTTGATCTCCGCGCCGCGCGTGCCGAGCAGTTCGAGGGCAGGTCCCATGCCATCACTGGATGTGTCGAGCGAGAGATTTTCGATGGGTTCGCAGCGCACGCCGTCGATTTCCCTCTCGATCACTTCAGGCCGGCCGACGGAGACTTCATACCCCTCACGCCGCATGTTCTCGAGCAAGACGCCCAGGTGCAGCAGGCCCCGGCCGGAGACTTTGAACTCCTCGGCGGATGCGCCCTGCTCGACGCGCAGGGCAACGTTTGATTGCAATTCGCGCTGAAGCCGCTCCGCAATCTGCCGCGATGTGACGAACTTGCCTTCGCGCCCTGCGAAGGGAGAGTCATTGATGCGGAAGATCATCGTGAGGGTCGGCTCATCGACGGCAACGCGCGGCATCGGCCGAACATCATCGGGCAAGCAGACGGTGTCGCCGATCTCGAAGCCGCCGAGCCCTTCAATCGCGCACAGGTCGCCTGCGATGATTTCGTCAACTTCAGTTCTTCCCAGCCCCTCGAAACGGTGCAATCGCTGGACGCGCGCTTTCTCTACGGAGCCGTCCTTCTTGCAGATTGCCACCGGCATTCCTGCGCGAACGCGCCCACTGAAGACGCGTCCGATCGCAATGCGGCCGACGTATTCCGAGTAATCCAGCGTTGTAATGAGAAACTGGAGCGGTTCACTGGCATCGCATCGGGGCGGCGGTACTTCGTCGATAATCGTCTCGAACAAAGGCACCATATTGACGCCCGGCCGCTGATCATCCAATGAAGCCCAGCCGCTTCTACCAGATGCGTACACAGCGGTGAAATCAAGCGTTGCATCATCCGCGCCGAGATCGCACAGCAGATCGAACACCTCGCCGATCACCTCGTGCGGCCTTGCTTCCGGACGATCACACTTGTTCACGACGACGATCAGTTTCAAGCCGAGTTGCAGCGCTTTTGAGAGCACGAACCGCGTCTGCGGCATGGGGCCTTCAAAGGCATCCACCAGCAGTAGCGCGCCATCCGCCATGCGCAGCACGCGCTCCACCTCGCCGCCAAAGTCAGCGTGGCCGGGTGTGTCGATGATGTTGATGCGGTACGTGGAAGGCGCGGAGTGATTGCCCGACTCACTTGCCGTCGTGCCTTCGTGCCTGTGTGCCTTCGTGCCTGCGCTCGTGTAATTCACCGCGCAGTTCTTGGAGAAGATCGTAATGCCGCGCTCGCGCTCCAGAGGATTCGAGTCGAGGATGCACTCGTTGGGCAGGGGATTGGACGCGGAGGCGCCGCCTCGGCCGACGCCGGAAGCAAGCGTGCCCGACTGTGCGAGCAGCGCGTCGACCAGCGTGGTCTTGCCATGGTCCACGTGCGCAATGATGGCGACGTTCCGAAGATGAAGTGCGTGTGCAGCGGTCATTGAAGCGACGATCATAGGCGGGGCAGCCATGCGGCGAGGGGCTCCCATAACTTCCATGAATGTGGAGAAGCAAGCAAGGGGGGCGGCCCACCTTCGGTTTCCCGGCCGTTCCGCCTGCGTGACGATCAACATCGGCAGGCATGAACTTCGTGGATTAGAATCGGTTCCTCGAGTCGCCCCACACAAACCAAGATTGAAGAACCCATGAGCCAAACCGAAACATCCCTCCAGACCAATCCACTGCTCGACTTCGAAGGGCTGCCCGCCTTCGGCGAGATTACGCACGAGCACGTCGTCCCCGCCGTGCGCGAAATGCTCGCCATGATGAACGAGCGCATCGAAGACCTCGAAGCGAACCTCGAACCGACGTGGGACGGCCTGCTCAAACCGCTCGAAGATCTCGGCATCCTCATCGAGCGTGTCTGGAACCCCGTCGGCCACCTGCTCAGCGTGCGCAATACGGATGAGTTGCGGAAGGTTCATGAGCAGATGCAGCCGGAGATCGTTGCCATCGGTCTTCGGCTCCAGCAGAGTCGGCCGATCTACGAAGGGCTCGAACACTTGCGCAACAGCGCTGCTTTCAACGATCTTGATGAAGCGCAGCAGCGCATCGTGGAACAGCGTTTGCGCGATGCCCGGCTGGCTGGCGTCGCGCTTGAAGGCAAAGCCAAGGAACGCTTCCTCGCCATCGCTCGTGAACTCTCTCAACTCAGCACCGACTTCTCCAATCACGTTCTGGATGCAACGAAGGCGTTCGAGCTCATCATCACACACGCCTCCCAAACCGAAGGGTGGCCCACTTCGCTTCGCCGGCTTACATCGCAGTCCTACAACCGCGCCAAGGAGACAACGGAAAGTACGCCTGACGCAGGTCCATGGCGCATCACGCTCGATTTTCCATGCTTCCAGCCGTTCATGGAGCACACACGCGATCGCGCCCTGCGGCACGAGGTCTTCATGGCCTTCGTCACTCGCGCATCGAGCGGCAAACTCGACAACACGCCTCTCATCGACAAGACCCTCGAACTGCGCAAGGAGATGGCCGCGCTGCTCGGTTTCAACACCTATGCGGAACTGAGTCTCGCAACAAAGATGGCACCGGATGTTGCTGCGGTGGAGAAGATGTTCGAAGAACTCGCCGCCGCATCACGGCCCCACGCCCAGCGCGATCTCGAAGCGCTCGTGGACTTGAACGAAGACGAGTACGAACCCGTCATGCACTGGGACGTGGCATTTCTTGCCGAACGTCTGCGCGAGAAACGCTTCGATTACACCGATGAGCAACTGCGGCCGTACTTCCCACTGCCGCGCGTGCTTGACGGGCTGTTCGACATCTGCCATCGTCTCTTTGGTATTTCTGTGCGCGAATCAGACGATGTCGTTTCCGTCTGGCATCCCGATGTGAAGTTCTACAACGTCCTGAACGAAGCGAACGAGCACATCGCTTCCTTCTACCTCGACCCCTACGCCCGCCCGTCTGAAAAGCGCGGCGGCGCATGGGTCAATCCCTGCATCGACCGCCGCTGGATCGACGGCAAACTTCAACTGCCCGTGATTCACATCTGCTGCAACGGCACGCCGCCCGTCGGCGACGTCCCTTCGCTCATGTCTTTCAGCGAAGTGACCACGCTCTTTCACGAGTTCGGTCACGCGCTGCAAGGCATGCTGACCACCATCGACTACGCAGACGCAGCAGGTCTCAACGGCATCGAATGGGACGCTGTGGAACTCGCCAGCCAGTTCATGGAGAACTGGTGCTATCACAAGCCCGCGCTCATCAGCATGACGCGGCATGTCGAAACCGGCGAGCCGCTGCCTGATGATCTCTTCGACAAACTCTGCGCTGCGCGAACGTTCCGCGCCGGGTCCGCCATGGTGCGGCAACTTCAGTTCGGCGTCACCGACATGACGTTGCATCATCATTACGATGCATCGCGCGATGGCACGCCCTTTGATGTGCATCAGCGCGTCGAGGAAGACCTCAACCCACTCGGCCCGCTGCCGCAGGCCCGCTTCCTCTGCGCGTTCTCGCACATTTTCGCAGGCGGTTACGCAGCGGGGTATTACAGTTACAAGTGGGCTGAGGTCCTGAGCGCCGACGCCTTCGCTGCATTCGAGGAAGCGGGACTCGATGATGAGAACGCCATACGGCAACTCGGCCGCCGCTTCCGCGATACGGTCCTTGCGCTTGGTGGTGGGCGGCATCCGATGGATGTCTTCAAGGACTTCCGTGGCCGCGAACCGAGCACCAATGCGCTGCTACGTCACAACGACCTAGATGCGCCGCCGCAGTCAGATTCATAACTCCCACTGCCGGGCCGACTCCGGCTGGAAAATGATCTTTTCCAGCGTGTACCGCCGTGGACCGGCAGGCGTGTCCCATCGCACTTCCTCACCGACGCGCGCACCGAGCAGGGCAAGCCCCATCGGTGAGAGCACCGAGATGCGACCTGCGTCGATGTCGGCGTTGCCGGGGTACACAATGGTGTAGGTATCCGCATCATGGCCGGCCGCGCGCACCTGCACGGTTGAGTTCATGGTGACGACATCCGGCGGGATGTTCTTCGCATCAACGAACTTCGCGCGGTTGAGTTCCTCTTGAAGTGCAGTCACATGCCACGGTAGATCGCGGTCGTACTTCCTGCCGCTCGGCCAAATGGCGCGCTCCAGGCGCTTGCGATCGGTCTTGGTGATGGTGATGGCTCCGTTGGTCGTCTTCATGGTTTCATATCCTCCGCGGCTCGGCCGCGCTTTCATGGTGGTTGAATTGGGTTCAAATAAAAGAGAGCCCCGCATCGGCGTGGCCGACCGGGGTTCCGCGTGCCCTGAGTTGACAGAGACTCATCAGGCAGGCGCGGCCGGCGGCGCGGCATCGCAGCGCTCCGGGCGCAGCAGCCAGGCGCGCGATTCGCTCGCTCTGAGATCAACTGCCTGGTTGGGCTGCAATGCGTTCATATCTGCCTTTTCACTGTATCAAGTGCCGATGCACCGCGCCGCTGCGCGTACAAAGGCCCGGGCATTCCGCGCCGGGCACAGCAATCATAGGCCGGGAAAGTCCGAAACTCAAGAGATCACGCATCAGCGATCCGCTTGACGCAGCGATCTGAAACTCGCCACACGACTTCCCAATATACTTCAGGAGCGCAGCAGACCTCGCAAAGCGAGCGCAGACGTTGCGAGCGCTGAAAGATCGCAGCAGAAAGGCCACCTTATGGTCGAATCACAATCCCAAGACATTCTGATCACGATGTTCAGCTTGCCGAACGTGATCTTCGTTATCGGCGGCGCGGTGGCCCTCGTAGCGATTCTCGCCGGCGCGATTGCGACGGTGATCAACACCCGCGCCAAGGAGCGCACCCGGCGGGAGCTGGCAGCGTACGTCGCCGCCGGCTCACTCGATCCCGACAAAGCGGTGGCGCTCCTCAATGCAGGCCGCCGTGACGAGGCCGCTGCAGACGAAGAGTAAGCGGGATTAGGCCGGCCGCTACACCATCGTGACCTCCTGATGTCGAAAGCATCCGACGAGGTGATCGTTCACCATGCCGGTTGCTTGCATCATGGCATAGATGATTGTGGGGCCAACGAAGTTCATCCCGCGCTTTTTGAGGTCTTTGCTGATACCTGTGGAGATTTGGGTGCTTGGCGGGATCTCAGTAAGCGCGCGAAACTGATTGACAATCGGCCGACCATCGACCCAGTTCCACCAGTAGGCGGTGAACGAGCCGAACTCACGCTGAATGTCGAGGAATGCTCGCGCATTGGCGCGGTGACTGAGCACCTTGAGGCGATTTCGCACGAGACCCGGATCGTTCATGAGCCGGTCCAACTCGTGATCGCTGAACCTGGCCACTCGGGCTGGGTCAAAGCCGGCTAGGGCGCTTCGGTAGTTCTCCCGCTTTCGAAGAATGGTCAGCCAGCTAAGCCCTGCTTGAGCGCCTTCAAGGATGAGGAACTCAAAGAGCAGGCGGTCATTTTCGGCGCTGTTGTGGCGCAGCGGCACTCCCCATTCCTCATCGTGATACTTCACATAGAGCGGATCGCTCCCGCACCACTCACAACGTCTCTTCGTTCTGACCATGCTGCCCGGCAGCATAGGGCCTTTGCTCCAGTTCGCCGGCCAATCCGGCCACCTTCCATCCATCGGGTTGGATTTCTTTCGTGAGCTGAGGGCAGGCGGCTCGATCCAAGCCGGCGGCAAAGGCCCAAGCGAAAGGCCGGTAAGTGCCTCCTCCGGATGAACAACTGACACTTTGTTGAGGCGCGCCGAGCGCGATTTCCGTGTGTCTGATAGCTGGACCTCAAGACCTACACGAAAGGAATCAAATGCGACCCACTCGATATCGAACGGCTCTTGCCCCATTCCTGGTATTCATCGTGCTTCTCACCATGGCGCCGGGTGCCTTCGGCCAGCTCTTTCCCTGTGGCGGCTCCGGCGAGCCCATTTGCTTTTCGGACCCGGTGTGTGATGACTGGCATCAGCCGGCCGGACCGATCTGCACGCCCTGCGGTGGTAACAATCAGCCGGCATGCATTCCGGAAATCTCGAACTCTTCCGGCTGCAAACCGGGACTGAACATGAACGGTCTGGGCATCTGCAGCGGCTCGTCCTGCGGCGGCCATAATCAGCCAATCTGCAACTTCTGGACTGGCAACCCGCCATGCAATGATTGGGCGTTTCCGCTCGGGCCGATCTGCCAAGGGTGCGGCATGCAGGGGGCAATTCCCTGCCCACCGGATTGGTCAACCACAGCCGGCTGCATGCCGGGTCTGGGAGTCGGCATCGACGGCACCTGCAAACCATGCGGCGGCCCTGGCCAGCCGCTTTGCATCGATGGCTGTACGGAAGGCCTTGCACCTGATCCGATCATTCCCCCCGGACCATGCACCAGCTGCGCGGTCGGCCTGCCCGGTTACAACTGCCTCGGCGATGGTCGTGGCCAGCCGGGCCAACCAGTCTGGCCAAGCGGCACCGTCGAGAACCTGCGCATGCTTCGCTCTTGCGACACCGGCCTTAGCGCCGCCAACGGCATCTGCGTCAACGACGATCGCAAACAGTCGGACGTGACGAGCTTCACCAATTCCTGGACTTCCAGGGCCCTGAAGATGCAACGGGAACTCCAGCTCGATATGCCAATCACGCAGTGCCTGTTCATCGGCTCGCACAACTCGTACAACACGTCGACGGATGGCTTCATTGGTCACGAGCATTCATACTCGATCACCGATCAGCTGCGCATGGGGATCCGCTATCTCATGCTTGATGTTTTCGTCGAGAACGATGATGCGAAACTCTGCCATGGTTTCTGCTTGCCGACTTCACGGCCGTTCCGACATGCCATCGAAGAAATCCGCCAGTGGCTCGATGAGAATCCGGATGAATTGCTTCTCATCGAAATCGAACGCGCTGCGGACGAATCAGAATCCGCGCACATCATCGAGCCGCTCGATTATTTCCTCGGCGATGTGATCTTCACCAAAGCTGACCGCGATGCCATGTTTGATGGCAAATGGATCAACGTCACGCCGCGCGCCCTGCTCGATGCCGGCTTCCGCGTCATCGTCTTCGGAGAGGGCGGCACAGGGAGTTGGCATCAGAATGATGAAGCTCTCGTCTTCCCCACCGCAAGCTACCCGAAGTTTCCCGGCTGGTCATCTGATGGCATCAATGGGGTCAACGGGTTCTACGGCTTGGGCGTTTGGCAAGGCGCCGGCTACAACGGCCCGCATGCTGACAAGTTCGATCAATTCGAGGGCTCCACGCAGGTGTGGTGGACGCACGGCATCATCACGCCCACCGTCGTGCGCGACATGGTCGCCAGCGGCGTCAACTTGATCGGCCTTGCTCCGATCGGCGACTCGCTCAGCGGCACCTTGTACTGGGAAGAGCCCTTTGCACCGCTGATGAACGCAGCAGTCTGGTCGTGGGCGGAGAATGAACCCGCATCATCGGTATTCCCACGCGTAGCAAAGGCGAAGCTCACCGACGGGACGCTGCGCTTCCATCCATTGACGCCCGCGTTCTTTCTTCCCTTTGCGCTGAAGAACGTTGTCACGGGCGAGTGGGCCGTCTCCGCGACAACAGGCGGCTTCTTACAGGGTCCCGTTGCCGCGGCGCAGCACGGTCCAAACTGGGTCTTCGGCGTGCCGCGCAACGGCTTTGAAATGTCCGTCCTGCGCCACGTCATGCTCTCGGCGGGCGTAAGCGACGTGTACGTCAATTACGAGGACATGAACATCGACAACATCTGGGTCGCCTCTGCGAGCTCCGCCGGCCCGAACGCCGCTCTGCCCGAACCGCCGCCCCCGCCGCCTTCAGTCCTGTACGTCTCGCCCAATGGATCGGACCTCAATCTCGGCACATCATCCGGCGCCGCGAAGAAATCCATCCAGAACGCCATCAACAAAGCCGCCAACAAGGCGACCATCCATCTCGCGCCCGGCACGTACTTCGGCCAGGTCACCATCTCCGCCAAGGACATCACCATCCATGGCTCGACCACCGGCCAATCAATCATTCATGCTCAGGGCGCGCAGAACGCCATCCTCGTCGCCGATGCAGGTAATCTCACTGCGCATCGCCTGACCATCACCGGCGCAAACGGCGACGGCATCATCGGCGCAGGAGTTCGGCTGGCACTTGCAACCAAAGCCACGCTCCATCGTTGTACGATTCACGGCAACGTCGGCCGCGCCGCTGTCCTAAACGCAGGCACTCTGAGCATGCGGCATTGCACCATCAGCGGCAACACCGGCGTCACCGCCGGCGCACTGAGCACAGGGAGTGGCGGCATTTCGCAGCTCCTCCTCTCCACGATTACAAAGAATACCTCGTCGTTCGCCCCTGCCATTTCCCTTGGCACCGACTCCAGCACCGGGCTCGTCGGATGCATTGTCGCGGGCAACACCGGCCTGGGCACCACGCAGATTCCGCCAATTGGTCCGATCACCGCCACGCACTGCTTCTCCAGCGGCGACCCAATGCTCGGCCCGCTGCAGCACAACCCGGTGCCCGGTGTGCTGTTTCCCGACGCGTTCTCTGTGACGACGTCTGCGGGCATTGCGCAGCACCTTGTCGCCAACGCGCCGGACAACATTGCTGTGGATCAGTTGACCCCCTTCACCGTGACCTACGACCTCGGCGGGCAGTACCTGCGTGACCTTGCCGGCACCGATTTCAACGTCTATTCCTCGATAACCGCATTGCCCCAGCACTGGAACCTTGTTACGGTGCGCGTGTCGACGAACGGCGCCGACTGGCTGACGCTTTCGCCACAAGCGTACGAACCGCTTCAGGATCTCACCGTCGTGCCAGCTCCTTACGCCCGCTCCTACGACCTTGCAGCAAGCGGCGAGGACGCTGTGCGCTTTATTCAAATCAGCAAAGCAGTGAGTGCGCCCTCGAATCACTTCACGCTCGACGCGATCGGCCTTCGCTACGCCCAGGTGCCGCAGTCGACGCCAACGCACCTGCCTGCAGCAGACAGCCCGGTTGTCGATTCGCTTGATATAACGCTGCCGGCTCTGTTCAACGATCAGCGCGGCATCGCACTGCCGCAGGATGGCGATGGAGATGGCCTCGCGATCGCGGATCGCGGAGCCGTCGAGCGATCGCCGTTCGACGCCGTTCCACCAAGCACCTGCCCTGCTGATCTCGACGTCGACAACCAGGTCGGCGTGAGCGATCTACTCGTACTGCTCTCGTGCTTCGGCAGCGCTTCGCCTCAGGGCCAATGTGCTGTGAGTGATTTCAATGGCGATTCGACGGTCGGCGTACCCGATCTGCTGTTCCTCCTCGGCCAGTGGGGATCATGCCCATAGCCCCCCAAGGAAGGTTTTACCGCAGAGAGCGCGGAGCGTGCAGTGAGGCGTGTAGAGCTTCACTCACCTCCGCGCTCTTTGCGACTTCTGCGAAGGGCGATTTTTTGAGCCGCCTCATCGCCTCACCGCTGCATGGCGGTTTTTGCATCAGTGCGTTAATGGAGCGAGCTCGGAAGAGGGCAAAGAACGTCCGCGATTGCACCATTCAGGGGAAATTCGTATCCTGAAGCCCTGTTTCTGCGAATAGTCCGCTCGCCCGGCTGTGGCGGCTGGGTCTGACCGCGAATTGCGACCGGACGCGGCTGTCCGCCCGTCCTGTGAATAGGGTGTACGTCATGAAAAGGACTGCTCAGATCGCTTTATGCTGCTGCCGGCTGGTGCAGATGCTTGCATTGCCGGCTTTTGTCATGCTGGCAGCGGCCGGCTGCTCCGGCATTGAAAAAGCTCCGCCGCGGCCCGAATCCGCACGGATGGACCGCTCCTTTGAGATCAATGTCCCGCAGGTCATGCGGGGCACAATCGCTTCGGAGGCCATTCTGGACGGCTACCAGCCCGTGGTGGTGCGCGGGTACGGCCTGGTTGTGGGCCTGAACGGCACTGGCTCACGTGACATCCCGCCACAATTGCGGGCGCACATGATCGAGGAACTCGGTCGGCGCGGCTTCGGAAGTGAGCGTCATGGGCTGGGGCACCTCAAGCCGCAGGCGATGCTGGATTCGGAAGATACGGCGGTGGTGATCGTCGAAGCGATGATTCCGCCAGGCGCGGTGGGGGCGCGCGTGGTGCGGAATCGGCAGATTCCCGGGACGAGGTTCGATGTGCGCGTGTACGCCGATCCCAACACGGGAACGAGGAGTCTTGAGGGCGGTGAGCTGCTCTTCAGCGATCTGCGCCCCGGGCCTCTGCGGGTGGGTACTGGACAATCATTTCCGCTGGCGCGGGCCAAGGGTCCGATCTTCATCAACCCTTTCGCTGAGCCCAATGCCATCGAGCGCGATGCCATCACCCGAACGATCGGCATGATTATGGCCGGCGGCGAAAGCGTCCGCGATATGCCCATCAAACTGCGACTTGCGAATCCCAGCCACGCGAGGGCGGCCAACCTTCAACACACCATCAATGCCCGGTTCCCGCAGGAGCCCGGTCAGCCCGACCCGACAGCGTGGGGCGAGTCGGATCAGTCGCTTCAGATTACAGTCCCACCATCCTTCCGCGATCGCACCGACGAATTCATCAAGCTGCTCCAGCACACGACGCTTCGCTTGTCCGAAGCGGAAAGCGTCGCCGCATCCGTCCGGCGGGTGTTGCTTGCGGAGCCGTCTGTGGCGGACGCCGCGTCGTGGCGCTGGCAGGCGTTGGGTCCGCGGGTGATTCCGATCATTCGCAACTTGTATGATTACCCTGAAGAGATTCCGCGCCTGGCCGCACTTCGGGCCGGGGCCAAGCTTGATGATGCGCTGGTGGTTCCGCATTTGATCGAACTTGCGCAGACTGCGGGCATCGATATGCGGATTGACGCGATCGCACTGCTCGCTGAGATGCGCGAAAATCCTCGCATCGATCATGAGTTGCGACAGCTACTTAACGACGATGATGTCGATGTGCGCTTGACGGCGTATGAAGGGCTCGCAAAGCGTGGCGATCCGTACATGCAAAGCTATGCCGTTGATCCGCGACCTGGAGCGCCGGCGAAGTTCATCGTGGATGTGGTGGAGTCCGAGAAGCCGATGATCTACATCACGCAGTTCGGCCAGCCGCGTGTGGTGCTCTTTGGTGAGGGGCTTGAGATTGACACGCCCGTCTTCGTCCGTGCGTGGCAGAATCGATTCATGGTGAAGGAAATCGAGGACGCGCCAGAGGCCCGGTTGGAGGTGTTCTATCGTCGCCGGCCAGAGGATCTGGATGCGGTCATACATAAGGTTGAGCCGAACCTTGCAGAGTTTGTCCACTTCCTGGGGCACACAACGACGATCGAGCGGCCATCAATCGGATTGGGGATGAGTTACAGCGAGACAGTCGGGGCGCTGTACCAAATCTGGAGCCAGAAGTACATTGACGCCGATTTCAAAGCGGAACAGGACCGCGTTCTGGCTGCGATCCTGAGACAGGAGCGAGAGTCAACAGTGATCGAACGCCCCGAGTTTTCGGACCCCGATGAGCAATGGCCAGAGTATGACGACATGGCGCCGGTGAGCGAACTGGACCGGCTCAGTCCGACCCTTGCGCCGAGCGGAGATTCTCAATTTTCAGTGCCCCGAAGGCAGAATCGCGAGCAATAATGTTCTTTACCAGAAGCCGTGTGGGCGTAGCGAGAGGCCGGGTCTGACGAGCGCAGCAAGGAAGGCCCGGACCGCCCGGAACAACGGCTCACGACAGGTCAAGGGCATTTCGTTATCATCCACACCACTGCTCGACAATTTCATCATCAACCCCACAGCACCGACGGGCTTCAAGGTAGAAGCCCGGGCATGACAGGAGGTCAACGCCGAATGCGGCTCGCCAAGGTCACTATCTCCGGATTTAAATCCTTCGCCGACAGCGTTGTGTTTCACTTCGACGAGCCGATCACCGGCATCGTCGGTCCTAACGGATGCGGCAAGTCCAACGTCGTTGATGCAGTGAAATGGGTGCTCGGTGAGCGCTCGGCGAAGTCATTGCGCGGCGACGCGATGCTCGATGTCATCTTCGCTGGGTCGGCGGCCCGCAAGCCCATGGGTATGGCGAGCGTCACGCTGACGTTCGACAACCCTGTGTTGGAGACATCGAAACGTCAGAATGTCGAAACGTCGAACGAGGACCACGTGGAGGACGTGAGCGTGTTCGACGTGGATGATGCATCACAAGACGGGGCAAAGCAAGCGATAGCGAGTGACGCTCCGGATGAAGGCGACTCCCTTTTGCCGCGCACGCCGATCAATCGTCTTCTGAATATCGATGCCGAGCAGGTTGATGTTACACGCCGGCTCTATCGTGACGGGCGCAGCGAGTACCTCATCAACAATCAGAAGGTTCGACTGCGAGATATCAAAGAATTGTTCATGGACACCGGGATCGGCACGCATGCCTACTCGATCATCGAGCAGGGGCGCGTCGATGCCATGCTTATGGCCAATCCCATCGAGCGCCGCACAATTCTTGAAGAAGCGGCAGGTGTGGCGAAGTTCAAGGCCCGCAAAGTGGAGGCCCAGCGCAAGCTTGAACGGGCCGAGGTCAATCTGGTGCGCGTGCGCGAACAGCTTGAAAACACAGAACGGCGGCTACGAATTGTCAAGGGACAGGCGGCCAAGGCGCGAAAGTTCCAGGAGCTTGATGCGCAGTATCGCCAGTTGCGTGTTGATCTAGCGCTTGATCTGTATCACGAACTGCGCGATCGGCTCGAAGGGCTCACCAGCCGCATTGAGGGGCTTCATCTTGACCGCGAAAAGCTGATGGCTGCGGTTGGCGCGCTTGAAGATGAGAAGCAAGAGGCGGAGATTGCGCGGCATGACCTGCAGACGCGTCACCGGGAGATCGAGCAGAACCGCATGCAGCTCATTGCTTCGCGCAAACATGCGGAGCAGCGGCGCGAATTGACGCAGCGCAATCTGGGAGAGGGGCGCGAACACATCACAGAAGATCGCGATCGCTTGGGGACTCTCAAAGCGCGCACCGTCGAGCTTGAAGCGCAGATCGCGGAAGCAGAACAGGAGATCGTCAACGCTGCGGAGCGAGTCGCCGAAGCGGAGCGGCTCGTGGCTGCGCAGAACAAGCAGCGAGCGGAACGCCAGCAAGCAGCCGTCGAGGCGAAGGATCGGCTCGATAGCGCACGCGATGAGATCAATCGGACTGAGCAGCAGCGCAATCACACCGTCGCACGCTTCGACTCCATCCAGGCGAGACAGGCATCCCTCGGTGAACAGATGCAGCGGCTTGATCGGCGATCGGAGCAACTGGCCACGGAGCGGGAGGAAGCGACCGCGGCGCGAACGGAGATCGAATCCGCGCGCAGCGAGCTTGATCGTCGCGTTGCTCTGCTGGAACAGCAACTCGAAGAACACGACAAGGCAGCATCGCAGCTTGGAGAGCGGCAGGCGCAGCTTGCAGAGCGCCTCGCAGACGCCCGTCACGAACGCGCTTCAATCGACTCGCGCAGGCACCTACTCGAAGAGATGCAGCAACAGCGTGAAGGCCTTGGGGATGTGGTCAAGACGGTTCTCGACAATCCTGATCGCTTTCCCGGCGTGCGCGGCCTGCTCATCGACGCACTTGATACTGATCGGGAATTCGCACCGCTCATCGAGGCGGCTCTGGGGCAGAATGTCGAGCTGCTGCTCTTCGAACGCTTCGAGGACTTGCAGGTGCTCGAGACGCAACTACGCGAACTGCCCGGCCGGATCAGCTTCCTCGCCTGTGACTGGTTCGGGCCGCGAGCCGGGGCTGACGAGTCTGCGGCAATGAACGAGGAAGATCCGGATGCTGCTCGCAGCGATACCCCCGACTTCACACTCGCCCGGCCGCTCCTTTCGCTGATTCGTCCACAGGATCATGTGCGCGGAGCAATTCGCCGACTCCTCGGCGGAACATATGTGGTCGAGAATCTGGAATCGGCATTCATGCTCGCGGCTGGTCCTCTTGTCGGCCGTCGCTTCATTACAAGGCGCGGCGAGATTCTGGAGCCGGATGGCCGTGTTCATCTGCCCGGCGCTGTGCACGATCCGGGATGCAATAGCAGGGTCGCTGATGGTTGGCTTTCCCGCCGCATTGAACTTGCTGAGCTGCGCGATCGACTCGCCGATATTGATGAATCCATCCGGACGCTGAATGACGAACTCGGCCGCATCTCCGAGCAGTCGCAGGAGACGCAGCAGCGGCAGGAGACGACTTCACAGGAGCTCTCATCGCTTCGCCACGCGCTTGTCGATGCGCAGTACAAGGCGCAGAAGATCGAGAATGATCTTGATCGGGTCAATCGCGAGCAGGCATCACTCAGTTCCGAAAAGCGTGAACTTGAAGAACGCATCGAATCACTCGCTGCGGAGCATGATGAATTGCAGTCGAAGCGGCGATTGCTCGATGCCGCCCTTGTCGAGAAGAGAGAAACGTTCGCGCAGCTTGACGGTGAGATGAAGGCGGCGCAGGGTGAGATGGAGCAGGCACAGGAGAAGTTGACCGCCGCAAAAGTCGCGCTTGGGCAGGTTGGTCCGCAACTCGAATCCGCTCGGAAAGAGAAGCGGCATCATGAACTCGCGATTGAAGAGGCCAAACGGCAGCACGACATCTTTACTCAGCAGTTGCACCGGCATCTTTCGCAAATCGAGCAATACGAGGCGGCGATTGAAGACGCCGGTGAAGAGATCAAGCGCGCGACGGTGGACCTCGATTCGCTAGCCGAACGTTCCTCAGCATTGGAAGGCGACATCGCAGAAGCGAGCAGTAGATTGGAGGACGTTGCTTCCCGACTCGGTGCTGCCAGGGAACGGGCGATGCAACTCGACCGCGACTTCCACGCGCTCGAAATCAGCCGTCGAGAAGCGGAAGTCAAGCGTGAGACGCTCGAAGAGCGCACCATGCAGGATCTCGAACTCGACCTTGAGCAGGCGTATATCCCATATCGAGATCAGCGCAGCGAAGAGCACTTCAAGGCGATCGATCGCGACGAGGTCGAAGCCGAAATCGAAGCATTGCGCAAGGAGATCAAGCGGCTGGGCAACGTCAACATCGATTCGATCGAGGAAGAGAAACTCCTCGAGGAGCGAAACGTTGATCTCATCAGACAGGTGGAAGACATCGACGGCGCGGTGACGCAACTCCAGGCGCTTATCACGCACCTCGAAAACAGTTCGCGCAAGCGCTTCGAAGCGGTCTTCAACACGATCCGCGAGAACTTCGCCGGCAATGAAGGCATGTTCCGTCGTCTCTTCGGCGGCGGCAGTGCGGACATCTTCCTTGTGCCCGATGAGGAAGGCAACATCGACTGGCTGGAATCGGGAATTGAAGTCAAGGCGAAACCGCCCGGCAAGGAGCCGCGCGTCATCTCGCAACTCTCCGGTGGTGAGAAAGCGATGACCGCCGTGGCGCTGCTCATGGCGATCTTCAAGAGCAAGCCCTCGCCGTTCTGCATTCTGGACGAGGTCGATGCCGCGCTGGATGAGGCGAACGTTGATCGGTTCTGTCGCATCCTGACGCCGTTCCTCGATAAGAGCCACTTCATCATCATTACACACCACAAGCGCACGATGACCGCGTGTCATCAGCTCTACGGCGTGACAATGCAGGAGCGCGGCGTGTCGAAGCGCGTGGCGGTAAAGGTCGAGGAAGTCGGCGCCCACGGCCACATCTCCGCCAAAGCCGTCGAAGAAGCTGAGCTACGTGAGAATGAGCCGTCACAACCGGGCGGGCGCGTCTCAACCGAAGAAGTCGAGACGCCTGAAGTCGTCGCCAAGAGTCCCGCTTGGCGCCGCAAAATGGAAGAAGCGTGGGCGAAGTAAACATGAACGACGTGAATCCGCAAACACGATTCCTCTCGGTTGATGACGTGTTGGTTCTTCATGCGATCGCCATCGAGGATCAAGGAGGCGACCCGCACCTGCGCGATCGTGGGTTGCTGGAGTCGGCCATCGCGATGCGACGCAGCAGTTTGGCGGCGAGTACCTTCATCCGGATATTCCTTCGATAGCCGCGGCGTATGCCTTTCACATACCCCGCCGTTCATGCAGCAAACATCACGGTAGATCGACCCACTCTCACGCCGCCGAGCGGTCCAGCTGCGCCGGCTTGAAACCTCCACATCACCATCTATCAGGATTGAACAACTTCGAGGATGACGCAGATCATCGCCGCCAGTTGCGGGCTCGCCTCCGGCGGCGGCTGTAACGGGAACGAATTCGGTGTGTTGAAGACGTGATCGCCGCCAGGGATGATGACAAGTTTGCCCCGGCTTCCCGCTGCCGCCGCGATTTCGTGCGCCGCTTGGAGCGGCACTGTCGGATCATTGTCGCCATGAATGATAATGATGGGGCACTTGATTCGTGACACGAGCTCCAGAAGGTCATGTCCGGAAGGATCATCAAGCTGCTCCTGAAGGAAAGCCCTGCCAATCCGCAACGTCTGGCCAGTGCGCGAGGAAGGCGAGTCGAGCCATCCATCGCGCAGCAGTTGCTGTTTCACTTCAGCCGAGAACGAGCATGTCGTTGAAGGCGCAGCGGCAGTGATGATGCCGGCGGGCTGCGGGAAGGACGGATCATTCGCGAACCGACCGGCTGTGAGCAGCGCGGTGACGCCGCCACGTGAGTGGCCGAAGATGAAGTAACGAGACGCGTCTTCTCCAGCGCTGGGAGTTGATCCGGATACTTTCGTCTCGATCACGCGCCGCAGGTCAAACACTTGCTTGTTCCATGTGTCGCGCTCGAACAGATCTGGCCGCTCGAACGTCTCGATCCTGTTCGTCATGCCGGAGTGGCTGAAGTTCAATCGATGTGCGAGACAGCCGGCGCCCGCAAGTTCCGCCGCAACGCGCGGCAACATGCCATAGTCCTTGTAGCCCTTGAAGCCGTGCGCGATCAGCGCAGTGGCGAGCGGCTTCTCATCATCGGGCAGATGCGCATCGCCAAGGATCAGCTGATTGTCCGCGCCGGGAATGCTCCAGGATTCGACTCGCTGCTGCATAATGTGTCATCGTAACGCGCCGTAGGAAGCGGACCTGCGCTACGATGCTCTGCTCCATGATGAGTCACACATTACCAGGCGCACTCAGCTGCTTCTGCGAGATCGCTGACCGCATCGGCGGCCGTACTCCTGTGGTCTTCCTTGATTACGACGGAACGCTGACGCCGATTGTTGAACATCCCGAAGACGCGGTGCTTTCGCCATCGATGCGGCAGGTTGTGCAGCGCCTTGCAGAGAAGTGCGCAGTGGCAATCATCAGCGGCAGAGATCTTGATGATGTGCGCTTGCGCGTCGGTCTCGAAAACATCTTCTATGCGGGCAGTCACGGATTTGACATCGCCGGGCCGGCCGGCTTTCACGTGCGCCATCAGGCCGGTGAGGCATACGTGCCGGCCCTTGATGCGTTAGAAGTTGCGTTGGGCGATGCGCTGTGTGACTTGCCGGGAGTGCAAATCGAGCGAAAGCGGTATGCCGTTGCAGTGCATTACCGCCGCGTTGCAGAAGATCAGGTTCCGCGTGTGGAGGCAGCGGTCGATTGGTGTCTTGCGAAGCATCGAGAATTGCGCAAGACACATGGCAAGAAGGTCTTTGACATACAGCCGGCGATCGACTGGCACAAGGGCCGCGCTGTTGAATGGTTGCTGGAGGCGATCGGGCTCGACCGTGCGGCGAGTTTCGCCCTGTATCTGGGTGATGACCTGACAGATGAGGATGCGTTCGCCGCCGTCGGCCGATCGCTCACAGGGACTGGCATTCTCGTTGTCGATCCGGCGCAACCGCGCGAGACCGCAGCGGAGTTCGGGCTTCCATGCGTGAATGAAGTGGCGATGTTCCTGGATCGCCTTACGGACGCTGTGCGGAACAGCTAAGCCGCGCTACCATCGCCGTCGATGACGCCACACGCGAAAGAGCCGCCTGCTATTCCGGCCGAGGTAATCGATCCACTTCAGGATGCGGCGCTGATTGTCCGCCTGCTCAGCAGCGTTACCGGCAAGCCGTCGGAGCAAGTCGTTGCATGTCTGCGCAGCGAGTTTGCGAACCCCGGTAGCGCGGTCGCAGCGGAGGCAGCTCGCCGGAATGTCGAGCCCTTCGAGCAGAGCCGCGCTCTCGATGCGCTGTACAGCGAATCTGATGTGTTTCTCTACGAGAGCGCGATCTGGAACTGCAACCTCCTGAAGCAGCGCATGCGCACGCGCGTTCGCCGGCGGCTCTCCGAATATCGCAAGCGGCTCAAGCGCGATGCACTTGACATCCTGGTCATCGGTGACGGTCCCGGCTTTGATTCACTTGAACTCGCCCGCGCCGGTCATCGCATCACCTACCACGAACTGCCCGGCTTCCAGGAAACATTCGCACGGCGGCTCTTCGAGCATTGCGCGGCTGACATCACGATCATCACCGATCGCGACGCAATTGCCAAACGCGCGTTCGACGCAGTCGTCTGCCTGGATGTGCTCGAACATGTCGATGATCCGCCGAGCGTCGTGCGTTCGCTCACCGGCTATTTAAGAGAAGGCGGCCTGTTCATTGTTCATGCGCCCTTCTACATGATCCACCCTGCGTATCCCACGCATCTGCGAAGCAATCGCATCTTCAGCGGCAGCATGAAATTCTACCGCGATGCCGGACTGCGCCTCGTCCATGGCAGCATCGGCTGGAATCCACTCGTCTTTTCACTTGGCTGTGAACGGAACCTGCGGAAGCCCATGAACGCGCTCAAGCGGCTTGGCTTGAAATGCGCAGGCGCGTATCTTGCACTGGGGCGGTGGAGCGCACTTCCGTTCCTTCCTGTGCACAGGTCTCGGCAGGCGAATAACCGATGGTTTGGCGCCGACCGCTGATCGGTTCGCTTCCTTACGAGGTAATTCTCATTCACGCCGTTTGTTGCGCGCCGCAGCACACCTGCTGATGAGCGCGGCTTATAGTCGAGTGACGTTGTCTTGGAGCGCTCTTGCAGCGTAAACGCTCGAACGGCTGGCTGCACCGAATGTGCGCCATGCACTCCACGAGTTCTGAAGCAAGGAGGAACGAACAATATGGTGAAACGAAACAGCCCACCCAATTCCAGCGGGATACAGGATGAAGTCGCAGCCATTCGCGAGGACATGGAACACTTGCGCGAAGATGTGGCTGAGCTGGTCAATGCAGTCGTAGAAATGGGGCGGGACCGCATGGGAAAAGTGCGCGAGGGGGTCGAGGAGCGACTGGAACACCTGCACGAAACGATGCACGAGATGCGCGAGCGCGGCGAGAGGGCGGCCGAGTCGATGAAGCATCAGGTCGAGGAGCACCCTTTTGCATCAATCGCGGTGGCGTTCGGCCTTGGACTGGTCGCAGGGAAGTTCATCGGCAGGTAACGCCGATGCGGGCCGTCGTGGATTTCGCGATTGCGGCGGTTGACTTCGCGCGAATCGAAACGCGGAGAGTCAAACGCGGCGCGGTCGGCGCCGGCATTATGCTGGCCGTCGCAATCGCAGGTGCGATGCTGGTCTTTCTCGGATTGGCAGCGATCATGGCGTCGGTGTATATGGCGATGACCGGCCCGCTTTCGCCGCCTGTCGCAGCGCTGCTCACAGGACTGTTGACGCTTGTGGTGGCGCTTCTCGTATTCTGGATTGCAAAGAAGGCGGCTCTATGACAAGGGACGAAGCAGAACGTGCTCATGTGCGAGATCGACTGCGAGCCGCTGCCGATCAGATCGAAATCGGCACGCTGCTGCGCGGGTTTGGTCTCAGAGTTGCAGTGGGGGGCCTTGCGGCCGGGCTCATCCTGGGTGCGTCGCCGGCCGCCCGAAGGGCCGTTCTCAACGGTCTGCGAGCCGGATATCGGCAGATGCAGGCCATTCGCGCACAACAGCGCGCCATGCGTTGATGCCTCATGCACCGCAGCGCGTGCGCCAGGGTAACATCCGTCCCCGGCAAAGGAACTCAAGTTCCAGGCGCAGATCATAGCTGCGCTCACCCCGGCCAAGGCCGGGGCTCTGTGATTCGCGCGCCGAGATGTTGCATTCACCGCCTTGCGCCGCGCTGTTCCTTCGCGCGCCCCGCCGCCTTCATTTCATCGAGCCCCTTGCGTTCGCGCCTCGTGAATACAAGCCGGATCGGCACTTCCGAGAACGGCAACTCCTCGCGCAGCCGGTTCATCAGGTAACGCTCATACGTGCCGGTGAACAGCTCCGGCTTGTTCACCACCATCGCGATCGTGGGGGGATTGATTTCGATCTGCGTGGCGTAGAGCAGTTTGGCGCGCGTGCCGAGCTTCGATGACGGGCCGCGCTGTTCGAGAATCTTCCCGATGATGGCGTTGAGTGAGCCGGTCGTCTCACGATGGTTCGCCTGTTCGCGCAGGTTGAACGCCATCGCCACCGCATCGCGCAAACCTTCACCCTTTATCGCGCTGATGAAAATGATCGGAGCGTAGTCGAGGCCGCGCAACTCCTTCGTGATGTACTCGAGATAATCCTCCGGCGAGAGCTTCTCTTCTACCAGATCCCACTTGTTGACAACGATCACCACCGGCTTGTACTGCCGCTGAAGTTCCTGCGCGAGCTTTTGATCGACTTGTGAGATTGGAGCAGTCGCATCAAGAAGCAGTAGCGCGACATCGCTTCTTCGGATCGCGCTCAACATGCGGTGATACGCATAGAACTCGATGTCATCGGCGAAACTCTTGCGCTTGCGCAGCCCTGCGGTGTCGATGGCGATCATGGTTCTGCCTTCGATCTCAAAGCGCACATCGATCGAATCGCGCGTCGTGCCTGCAATCTCTGAAACAATGACGCGCTCCTCGCCGGCGAGCGCGTTGATGAGCGTTGACTTGCCGGCGTTGCGCTTGCCGACGATGGCGAGCTTCAGCTCCGCTTCCTTTTCCTGCTCAGCGAGTTCACTCGCGCGGTCGATCAAGCGGCCGTGCATGACGTCGATCATCTCGCGCACCCCGAAGCCGTTCTCCGCGGAGATGCACTGCGGCTCGCCGAAGCCGAGCGCGGCCGCTTCCAAGCCATGCACGACCCACTTCTCACCATCGACCTTGTTCGCCACAGGCATCACGCGCTGCGATACGCCGAGTTGGCGCAGCATGGTGGCGATCTGCTCATCAAGCGCGGTGATGCCGCTTTGGGCATCGATCACGAACAGCACGAGATCAGCGCTTGCGATGGCAGCACGAATCTGCCCCTCGATGTCGCCGGTCAAAGTCGAGAGGTCAGCCCCGACATCGTCAAAGCGCTTGCCTTCTGCCATATACACGCCGAAACCGCCCGTGTCGATCAGCTCGACCGTGATGGATGGTGTGCCCTTGGGCGTTTCGACAGGCGGGTCGATTTCGATGGTGGTGGCAACGCGGTCGCGCGTCACGCCCGGCGTCGGATCGACGATCGACACCCGCCGCTTGGCGAGGCGGTTGAGCAGACTTGACTTCCCTACATTGGGACGGCCGACGATCGCGACCCTGGGCATGGACATGCGGCGATTGTAGGAGCAGTGCCGTCCCTGAACGTCGCCACTAAAACAGCAACCGCAAACCCGCATAAGCCACGAAGCGCGTCTCCGGCCGTTTGTCGATGTCCTGCCAGACTGGGATGCGCACGGCGGCTTCAATTGTCCACGTCCGCGCTTCGTACATCATGCCCGGCGAGATGAACAGTTCGTTGTCGCCGTTGGTCTCGTAGATGCCGTTGACCTCGACGAGGCCGTACCACGCGCCGGCTGAATCCGGCCCGTAGGCCGCAGGATGGATGCGGAACAGGTACGACCCGTCGTAGAGCAGGGCATCGGCCTTGCCTCGCGCCCCGCCGAGGTTGAAAGCCGTGCCGGTGCCGGTGGTGAGTTTGTACTGCGCGGAGAGGTTGAAACCGTGCCTGCCCTGCACGTGCGTGTACACGCCGCCGATGATGGGGTTGACGGACTTCGTGCTGAACTCGGAATCGAATGTCGGAATCTCCGCGCCGAGCAGAATGCTGAAGCGGGAAGTGTCAATCGGCCCGAAGTCGTGCTGATGAATCCGCCACTTGAGCATGGCGGTGAGATCACTAACGCCGGTATCGCGTTCGCCTCCGGAAGTCGGCGAGCGGTATGTGCGATGCACAACCGGCAGCGACAGGTTGACCGAGAGATCACCTGAAATTCCGTAGGCGAGATTGTTCCAGAGCGTGAACTCGTGGAAATCGCGGTCGCCGCTGATCGGGTGCGGCTTGGCTTCAAGGTAACGAAGCTGATTCCGCAGCACCCACCGGCCGGCTGAGGGCTGCGTGGCGGCGGGGCTGGTGATCGGCTCCTGCGCAGAGGCGGCTGCACCGATGAAGAGCGCGAGGCAGAACGCAGCAGCGATAACGCTGCGCGCGGTCATGACACAAGTGGGCATGGCTGTACTCCTGCGGGAAGATTCTCAGGGTGTTTCGATCTTCACCAGGGTGAAGCCGCTCTGGTCGATGGCTCGGGCAAGCTGCGCTCTGCTGGGCCGATTGATTTCATCAAGGTGAACCTTGACCTGACCGCTGCCGAGGTCGATGTTGACGGCCTCGACACCTTCCACCGTCAGCAATTGCTTGTCCACGTTGTTGGCGCAGAGCGGGCAACCCATGCCGTGCACCGTGAGCGTGGCGGTGGATGTCTCGATCGGATCGGTGTCGGCAGCAAGGGCATCCTGCGACACGCGCTGCGTGCTCTGGCAGCCGGTGAATGCGATAACGATTGCGAAAGCAATCACAGTGAGAGCGAACATGGAACGCATGAATAAACTCCTTTCAATGAGCAGTTGAAGCGCAGCGAAGCGCTGCGCGCAAGGACAACAACGCCTTCCTTGCAGCTGCTAGAGAAGGAGCATGCACGAGAGCGCCATCAGCGATTGCGCTGGGGGTGGCCGGCCGCACGGCTGTTCGCGGTGGTAGGCCCGCTGCTGTGCAATGGCTTCAACGTGCGAATCAACTTGAACGGCATGCACCGGCACATGAACGGGGGCCGGCGTCACCTTGACAGAGGTGTCCAGTCGCTGCTGCTCGATGACCCGATCGCTGCATCGGCAGGGGGCCTCGCTGCATGAACGGTCTTCGCAGCATGCTTCGTTTGCAGCTGCGCAGCAGGCCCGCTGTTCCCCTGCATCGCGTTGCGGCACGCTTCTCGAACAGCACGAAACAACCGTCTCAGCGCCGCCGCGCGCAGCGAACGCCCTAACCGTGCAGCAGCACCACGCAGGTGACCACATCACCAGCGATAGCAGCAGAAGGATGCGCACGCAGGCGGCAAACATGCTGATGGAAGTGTATCACGCCGGGGAAGGCGGCACAACGGCTGTACAATGAATTCGTGGCGGCGCAAGCAAAGAGCGAGCCCAGGTGCCCGCGTTGTGGTTATGACCAGCGCGGCTTGATCGCTTCATGGACCGAATCATGCCCGTTCGAAGCGCGATGCACCGAGTGCGGACTGGTGTATCGCTGCGCGGATATCCTTGTGCCCGAAAAGTTTGAGCCAAAATGGTGCATTGAGCATTGCCCTGGAGGCATCTGGCAAATCATCAAAGCATGCATCGGCACCTTTCGTAGATCGCTGTTGCCATGGCGGTTCTGGTCGCGGCTGCGCATGTCCGATCGGATGAAACCGAAGCGCATTGTTGCGTATCTCGTTGTGCTGCTGTTGCTGTTGGTGCTTGCGCCGCGGGTATTCTCGCCGCTGATCCATCAGTGGCGGGCCGCAGTGGGCGTGTGGAACGACATTCATCTTGAGAGCGTCGCAGACACGGCCAGTAAGCAGTTCATACTCAATCAGACCAAGGCGGTACAGGGTTTGTCAGCACGTACCCATGCGCGATCGCTGTCGGACCTGCCAGAAGATGAGCGCGAGCGCATCCTCGCGCAGACGCAGCGCGATTTCGAAGATTCGATCGCGGCGATTGAGTATCAGATCGACAATCCTCCACAGGTCGACCATTCGCTGGCGCTTGCGATTCTTGAAGCAATCGTCCTGCCACGTGCTGAGAAGTCTTTCGGCGTCATTCGTCATGCGGACGGCACGACGACGCCTTATCCGCCTCCGAACAGTATCTGGGGGAACGGAAGCACGCGATCATCTGTTTGGTCCGCCGTTCCTGAGATGTACGAATATGGTCCGCGGACGACGGTGGGACTTCTGATCGGCGCGCTGATCTGGGCAACATTTCCTTTGACGTTCGTTCTCCTGCCGGTTTCAATGCGGCAGGCAAAGGTGCGGTGGTCACATATCTGGAGGGCAACCGCATACAGCATCGTTGTGCCGATCATTGCGGTGGCATTGGCCTGGTTGACCGTTGCGCTTATCGAGATGGGCGGCCCGGCAGTGGCGCTTCTTCATCGGTGCGTGGCAGTGGGCTTTGTTCCGGCGGCGCTGGTTGTCTGGTGGACGAGTGCGGTCGGTCGCTACCTCAAAATGCCGCACGGATTCGGAGTGGCGATCCTTCACATGAGCATTGCAAGTGGAGTCGTGCTTGCGATGTTGTGGATGTGCTTCGCGTGGATCCTCTTTCCCTATTGATGCTCCGCGGGACCAGAGCGCTTTCGGTACAAATAGCGTGTCGTTACAATCAAACGCGTGATTCCTTCCGGACACGATTCTCTGCATCCGCGTTGTCCCCGCTGCGGCTATGACCAGCGCGGCATGGTTGCCGCTTGGACCGAGACATGTCCACTTCAGGCGACCTGTACCGAGTGCGGCCTGATGTACATGAGCGCTGAGATCCTTATGCCGGGCAAGTTCGAGCCGCTCTGGTGTGTGGAGTTTGCGCGGGGACGGCGGCGCGCAGTGGCGCATTCGTGTGGTGGAACGCTCCTGCGATCGCTTCTGCCATGGCGGTTCTGGAAGCAGCTCAGAATGTCGCACCGGCCGCAAGCTCGCCGATTGATCTTCTATGCATGTGCGCTCCTGCTTCCACTTTCCCTTTTGATCGTGTTCCTTCAGATCGCTGCGGCTGTCTTTGAATATAACTCTGCTCAGTCCCAGATGCGCGGGCAGTTAGGTTACTCAGTCTGGTACAGCAATGTACTCACGACCGAACTGGCGACACTGGAGGAAGGTAGTGAGGAGCATCAGGAGCGGATCGAATGGATCAACGATCATCTGGCTATTTTGCAGAAAACGATGGCCGCGCCGAAGCTGAATCTCACGCGCACCGGCGCAATCATGGAAGCGGTTCTTACGCCCTGGAAGAATCAGTCATCCGGGATTTACACCTTCGCTGACGGCAGCACCGTGCCGTACACGGCGCCATCCGCACTCTGGCCATCGGTACAGATGCGCCTAGGCGGGGTGGGAATCTTCGAGCTGGTCATGTGGCAGGGATTTCTGTTTGAATTGTCGCTGTCGCATTTGCTACTGACGTTGCTGGCCTACAGCGTGCTTCCGTTGACGTTCGCTCTTTTGCCGCTTTCACGGCGGAAGTCAAAGGTGCGCTGGTCGCATATCGCGCGCGTCGCGGTGTACGGTCTTTATCTTCCGCTTGCTGCACTGTGGATCGGAATGTTCTGCGCCATGCTCGTCCTTGTCGAGCTGGATGCGTTCGCAGTGCGTGCCATGGGGTCCGCTGTGGTTCTCGGCCTGCCGGTGTTGACTGCCTTGTGGTGGATGTTTGCAATACGGCACTACCTGCGAATGCCACATGCGGCGTTTGTCAGCGCCATGCTGATGCTCTTGACGCTGCTGCTGCTCAGTAGCGTGATGTGGGTCACTTTGGAGTGGCCGGTTGTGCCGGATTCGTGGTGGTCGCTCCTTTGACCACTCTGCCGTAACGATCCTGCCCATTTTTACATGCCTTATGCCGGAAAAATTTGCGAGGAGAGCCATGGAGGGGTTGACTTGTTGCGACGGTTCCTTTAACTTCCAGTTCTCCGAGCGTCATCTGGCACGAGAAGGGCTATATGTTGAGATTCATGAACGGGAAAGTGGGAGCAGTTCTTGCAGCAGGTGTTTTGCCTGTAGCGATCACATTGCCTGCAAAGGCAGATGTGGATATCCACTTTGTGCCGACGCACAATTCGGTGCTTGTGGGGGAGGAGGTGGGGATTCAGGTCATTCTCATGGCTTCTGGCGCCGAGTTGGAGATCGTTTCTGCTGCGCAAGTCATCTTTCAATGGGATCCACAGAAGCTGCATCTCGTTGCACTGTCCAACGCCGGAGCGGTCGATCTGCTCTTCTCGAATTTCGGCAACGATCCGTATGGCATCAATGAATCCATTCCGCCACAAGATGGGACGGGTCTCTACCAGGCATGGGCGAATCTGGGAGGCAATTTAGCTGTGACGGGTGAAGGAACGCTGCTCACCACGTTGATTTTTGAAGCACTGGAGCCGGCCGCTCCGACCCCCATTGACATACTGCTGTCAGCGGGATCGCCTATAGGTTTCACAAGAGTGTTCGACGGCGTCATTCCCAATCATGACATCACGGGCAGTCTGTTCGGTGCTGAAGTTGTCATCGAACTGGAATGCCCCGCTGATCTGAACGGTGACGGCAACGTTGGCGTCCCGGACGTTCTTGAACTGCTCGCCCTCTGGGGACAGTGTGATGATGGAGAAGGTTGTCAGGCCGATCTGAACGGCGATGATAGTATTGGAGTTCCTGATCTTCTTTTACTTCTTTCTGCATGGGGGCCTTGCATTTGAGTGTTGTGTTGGCCGATTCGCCGCGTGCAACACTCGACATTTCGTCTGGGCTTGACGGTCCACGGCGTGAATTCACCAGCATGTTTTGAGACATGCTGAACATATTGGCGGTGGGTCCGCTCTGCGCCGAGGGGCGGTCTTCACTAGGGGTCTCTTGAAATCAGTGTCAGCGCGGTCGGTGCTCGCGCGGCACGTGCAGACTGCGCTTCGGCGCAGGACAACAACCCATTCCGGATCATGAGTTGTAAGCAACTGGTGCGCGATCGGTGCGCAATCTCAACACTTGTCAGTCATCATCGATGAACAGCAACTCGACCACTTGCTGCACGACTCCGAGTAGGTAGCGCTACCCCCATTGGGTTGCGGCGGCGAGAGTTGCCGCAGCTCTTTCGTCAGTTCGTTCCTGCCCCGCGGTGGGGCAAAGACTCTTCAACTCTTCATAAGGAGAAGAAATCATGAGAAGGAAGATTCAAACCAGGCGAGGCGCGGCTGTGTACACGCCGCTCGTCGCCGGCCTCGCGCTCACCTGCGCGGCGGCTGCAAATGCCGATCGAACCGGACCGGCGGTCCCGTTCACCGAAGGCGCCCAGCCGACCGGCGAGTACACACCGCCACAGGGCGGCATCGCCGGATCAAGCATCGGCCTCAAGGCCGCCGCTGACAACATCCTCGCGCAGCAATGTCCCAACGGCGGGTTCAACTGGCCCTATGGCGGATGCGCGAATACCTACTCTAACATCACGGCGCCGATCACCATGGGCCTCCTTCGCGCATACGCCATCACCGGCGATGCAAACTATCTGCAGGGCGCGATCGAAGGCGGAAATCATGATCTCGCTGCCACATGGTCCTATGGCGGAGTTGCCGTTTCATCGTTCGATCCCATCTGGTTCGTCAGAATGTCGGACGCCACTGGTGATTCCTCCTGGGTCGACACGATGAAGGACGACTTCTTCGATCGTCTCACTGACGGAACCTACGGCGACGGCCCCGGCTCGTGCGGCGGAACCGACTGGCTCCCGGGTACGACGCACGATTACCTCGCCCGCCACAAGTGCGCTCGCAGCGGCTCCGGCATCAATTATCGCCCATGGGACATGCAGTACATGCCCCTCGCCGCTTCACTGATCGGCAACTCCGATTCGGCGCCGGGCGATGGCATATCACAGATGCAGACGTTCATCAACGACTCTGTCCTCGACGGATTGGCGACTCTGGTCCGCGATCAGCAATTCGACCTTCTCGGCCTCGCAGGCGGTGTGCACGGCCTTGCGCTCGTGAACCACAGCAGCTTCGCTCCGCTTGATGCGCCGGACTTTGCAGAAATTGACGGGATCGACAACCTCTGCGACCTCGCAGATATCCTCGCCGCTTACCAGAATGCCGACGGTTCATGGAGCTGGCGGTCGGACCTGCAAGATGCCGGCGGCGCATCGCCCGATTCGCAAACAACCGCATTCGCCATCCTCGCACTCATCGCAGCGCAAAACGCCGGCTGCGGTCCCTATGACGATGCTGTCACTGACGCTCGCAACTGGCTCTGGTCAATGCAAGATTCGGCTGACGGCGCTTTTCTCAGTCATCCCGGCGGTGATAAGAACATCGAAGTGCAGGGCGAAGTCCTCATGGCCCTCGGCTTCGATACCGCACTCACCATCAATGCCGATCAAACCTGCTACAACAACGGCATCGGCGACACCGTCACCGTCACCGTCGACATGAGCGAAATGCCAGGCATCGAGATCGTCGGCGCACAGCTATTTCTCAACTATGATGACGCCGTCCTGCAACTCGACAGCGTCACCCCCGGCCCCGACTTCGGCCTCGAAATCCTCGAATGCCACGGCCTCTACGTCGCCGGTACATGCATTCCCACCACCGGCTCGCTCGCCTATGGCGTCGGTATCGATGTGCTCGGCGACCCCGGCGCCCAAGGCACAAGTGGACCCGCCACCATCGCCACACTCACCTTCACCGCACTCGCCGAGGTCTGCGATGTCGCTGATCTCGTCACCTTCGACCTCTCCGGCGTCAGCGGCCCCAACAAGCTCTCCGATGCCTTCGCCGGCGTCGTGATGCCCGACCTCAATGATCTCGGCGAGGTGACGATCGACTCCACCGCGCCGACGTTCGTCACCTTCCCCGACGATGCCATCATCGAGTGCAACGTCTCCGAAGTCCAGATCGCCGGGACGCACCTGATCAACTCGAGTTACCGTAACTTCGCGATCGAGCATGGTGTCCTCTTTGAGCCGCAGAACGGACCAGTTCGAGTGGCCGGCGATGCGGACATTACCGATCTTCTCGGAACGAACTCGTCGCTGTTCTTCGGCCTGATTGCGAAGCATCGCTTCGACGAATGGAACGCAAGCAGCTACGGGCCATACCAGCCCAATACGTTCTTCGGCTTCATGAATACCGCCTACGGCGTGTACAACAGCGGTGGCGGTGGCGGCGGCGGTCGCTTGGCGATGGGACAGCAGATCGGTTCCTCCGGCGAACTGGCCGGTACGTACATCATTCAGGGCATTGGCGGCGTCGCGTCTGGAATTGATCTGACGATCGGTCCCGGCGGAATGGCGATGGAGTATGGCGCCAACAGCGGGACGCAGAATTACAGCAACAACCTCTACGATTTCCTCACCGGCACGAACGGTCATGCGACCGATTGGGGTGACGGCGCGTATGCGTTTGTGGGTACGTTCGTGAGCAGTCCGAATCGCACTACGGTCTTTGACTTCACGTTCTCGCAAAATCTCGTGCCCCAGCCGGATGTGACCGGCGAACCGACGGTGAGCGACAATTGTGATGGCGATCCGGTCGTGACGTTCAATGATGTCATCACGGACGGCGCCTGCCCGCAATCGATGACCATCGAGCGCACCTGGACAGTCACCGACGCATGTGGCAACAGTCATTCGGACGTTCAGATCATCGAAGTGGTTGACACAACTGCACCGTCGATCACGTGTCCTGATGACATTGTCATGGATGCAGATGTCGCCGGGTGCAGTGCGGCTGTGGCGCTGGCGACTGGTTGGGAGCCGGATGTGAACGCAGCGATCGTCGAGACGGGCGATCCGACCCGGCCTTGGGCAGCGCAGTTGCGTTCTGTGAGCGGCGATCCTGAAGGGCCTTGGGGTCCGACGGGCGCGCTGGTCTGGACGCCAGATTCGCCCATGACCTTTGCGGACATTACTGAATTGTCTGCGGAGTTCAACATGCTCGAAGGGTGCATTGTCGGCGGGTCGCCGCGCTTCTCGATCGGGATCGACTCGGATGGCGATGGCGAGGTGGATGGCAATGTGTTCGCACACTTCGGCCCGGAAGGCAACCCGTGGAATCATTGCCCCGGTCCGGGGTGGAACTCGACGGGTGATCTGACGGCGTCGGCTGATTCGCGCTGGGAAGGCGCGCAGTTGGGCGGCGACACGACGATGACCTATGCCGAGGTTGCTGCGTTGGTGAATGGTTTGCCGTTCAGTGATGTGAAGTATGTCATCATCGCGTTGGATGGGCATTGGTCGCAGGATCAGATCATGTTGGTTGACAACGTGGTGATTGGTTCGACCTCGCATACGTTCGGCGGTGCGACGGCTGATGACAATTGCGACAGTGATGTTGTGATTGTCGGCGAGCGTGATGATGCGCAGCCGCTGGATGCGCCGTATCCGGCTGGTGTGACGACGATCACGTGGACGGCGACGGACTGCTCGGGCAACTTCTCGACGTGCGAGCAGACGGTGACAGTGAATCCTGTCAACACCCTTGCGGTTGATGTTGAACTGGAAGGTGTGAATGAGGATGTCGATCGTTGCATCACGTTTGATTTTGACGGTCCTGACGGGCCGGTGAGCGTGAGCGAGGTGCTGTCGTTCGTCGGCGGCGTGGCGAGCGCGGAGATTGCGATCCCGTGCGGTCTCTATGACTGCGTCACGGTGCGCGATGAGCTGCATACGCTGGCGCGGAGCCAGTCGCTGGTGGTGGATGATGGCGTCTATAGCGCTGACTTCACCGGCGGTGATGCGCTGGTCGGCGGGAATCTCAATGACGATGAGTTCGTTGACATCCTCGACTTCGGCGTGTTCGCATGGCAGTATGGCGAAGACTACGGCAGCGGCGACACGACGTGCGCCACGGCGTATCCGCATGCGGATGTGTCGGGCAACGGCCTCGTCGCAGCGGAAGACTTCACGTTCATCCAGATCAACTTCCTCGAGGAAGGGGATTACTGTGTGACGATGCTTGCTGCGGTTTCGAACGGCAGCTCCACGGCCGGTCGAGTTGCGGATCGTACGGTCAGCAACCGCAAGCCGCTTGAGCGGATTAGCGTCCGTGAATTGCGGCGTCGTGGTCTTGATCGGTTGGCTGCGGCTGACTTGAACAAGGACGGCATGGTGGATCAGATTGATATTGTGCTGTTCCTCAATGGCGTTCAGCCGTGATGTTCGTGATGTGATGTTGTTGACAACCCGTCCTGCGGCGTAACAGCCGCAGGGCGGATTTGGAGTTAGGAGATAGGAATTAGGTGTTAGGTGTTAGGTGTTAGGAGTTAGGTGTCAGGTGTTAGGTGCTGGGTGTTGGTTGTCCTTCGTGCCTTTGTGCATTCGTGCCTTCGTGCCTTTGTGCCTTGATGCCTTGGTGCCTCATTTGGAGTGAGAAGGAGAAGATCGATGCATGTATTTCTGCGAGTGATGATTGGAATGGCGTTGTTGATGGCGTGCGCGGTTGCGGCGGCGGACGATCCCCAACTTTCGGTGCGCGTCTCCGGCGGAAACGGGCCGGTCGAAGTCGGTGACATCGCAGTGGTGACCGTCGTGTTGTCTGATCTTGGTTCACAGGAGGCCGCCGGTTTCCAGGCGTTCCTCGAGTTCGATGAAATGAAACTGCTGCCGATCAGCGCGGTCTATACGCCGTTTCCATTCGGCCTGCCGGTGCTGACGCCGATTGAAGTCGGGCTGAACACCATCGACCTGGCATCTGGCATCGATGTGATCAACGGCCAGAGTCCGGTCACGGCCAACTCGGTGCTGGCTGTGGTGCAGTTCGTCGTGCTTCAGGATTCGAGTTGTGTAAACTCGATCTATTTCAGAACGCACAATCCGCCGACGCGCGTGACCAACGAAGTCGGCGAGGAGATTTCTTCGCTCGTACTCATCGGATTGGGCAGCGGGGGATCGGCCGACCTTGATGACAGCGGCGAAGTCGGCGTGCCCGATCTCTTGTTGATGCTCGCGGCGTGGGGTGAGTGTGAGTTCAACGAACCGTGCCCGGCGGATCTCGATTGCAATGGAACCGTCGGCGTCCCAGACCTTCTCATCATGCTTGCCGAATGGGGGTAAGGCAAGCCGGTCTCAGAAGCCGATCGAGATTCCACCATAGTACTTCAGGTTGTTGTGCTTTGAGTCACCTTCGGTGATTGATTCGTATTCGTTGTCTACACCAACGTTGATGCTGATGCCGTTGGCTTCGTCAATGAGCATGTTCCAGACGACGCCCGAGACGATTCGGAACTGAAAGAAGTCGCCTAGATCGGGGTAGAGCGTCGTGTGCGCAGCGAGTTTTTGCTTGTCGTTGATCTGCCATGACAGGTCGCCGCCGATCAGACCCTCCGGGCGAATCGGCTGCGATCGCTCCCACTCCTTCGACGCGCCCGCGCCGATGCGGCCGATGAGGGTGAGTTCATCAGTATGAATGAACTCATATCCTGCGCCGCCATGACCCGAAACGCGGTGTGTCCATGAGCGAAACTCATCGAAGTCGTATCGCGCCTGGGCAAAATAAAGCCATGGAGAATTCGGCATCAGCCAATCCTTGAGGACGCCGAGTGTGCCTTCACTCTTCGTCGTCTCGCCCGCGCTCTTGCCATAGAAATACGCTGCATCGATGCGCCAACGGTCGGTGTCGGTTTCATGCTCTGTCTGGAAGGCGATGCGAAAGTCGAACGTTCGTGAATTGCCCTGCGATCCTGAAAACCCAAGATCAAACTGTGACTTCCACTTTGGCGCATCCGCAGCCGCAGGCATCTCCTCGGGCGGCGGCGGAGGATCAACCGGGTGAAGTTCCAGATCAGGAAGGTTGGCGACGGTCCCGCGCGGAATGGTGAGCGTGCCCAGCACAGCATGCTCGATCACGAGCTGTTCTTCAGTTGCTTCAACAATCCGGCCGATCAGCACATCGCCGCTCGTCAGCTCGATCCGGTCATCAGCCGCGGCTGTTGTAACAACTGTTGCGAGGATCGCCAGCGTAAGAACTCTCTTGGTCATGTCTTGCTCCTTATGTCCGCCATGTGAGGCGGGCATGATAATGGCAACTCGCATTCTGCGCCGGCGGTGAAAGGAGCCGCGCGTTCCCGTGTGCTGCAATGCGGCGACCAGTGTCCGCTGGTGGGCTCATGCACCGAATGCAATCGCTACTCAACAAGGTGCCAGTAGCTCGAATACACATCGCGCCATTCGGATGGCGTGTCGTCATCGGCCTCGTCCCGAGAGATCATGAACCGAACAAACCGAGCTACGCACTGGCGTTGCAGGTCCTCAAGACTCGACCACATCTGAAGGCAATGGTTGCCTCGCCGCAAAGCATGTCGAGGATTGGCCGGATTGGGCGGCAGCGTCAGGTGAAAGGCAAGGTCGCCGCTCCAATTGCCAAGGAGCACGCGACACATTGCGGCCGGAAGGTAGTAGCGAAAGCCGATGGGGTCGAGAAATGAAAAGCCGCCAATTCCCGTATTGTCCCACTCTGGATCATCAACCAACTGGGTCCAGCCTCGTTCGCGGTCTTCGTCGTGTGCGGCTTCACGTTCACCTGCAGTGCCGTGCATGTCGATCACCCGCGTCTCACTCCACGAGATACCGCCGCTTCGCGAAACCTGCGCAAACGCCGCGCGGATCTCACCGATCAATGCATCCTGTTCAGCTTGAAGGTCAGGCACCGTCACTCGTCATTCTAACGAACTTGCCGCACTGCCGGCTCTTGATGCATGTGCTCTGCCAATGCCAGTGCCCTCGCGTACCATACGGCCATGACCCCTACCGAAACGACCACCGCCCCCTCACAGTCGATCGACCTCGACGCCCTCTCCGAATCCCTCCTCGACCTTCTCCAGCAGCACGACCCCGATGTCGCGCGCATCCTCGCTGACGAAGCGAATCGGCAGGCCACGACGCTCGAACTCATCGCCTCGGAGAATCACGTTTCGACGGCCGTCATGCATGCCATGGGCACGTGGATGACGAACAAGTACGCAGAGGGCTACCCCGGCAAACGCTACTACGGCGGGTGCGAGTTTCACGATCAGGTCGAAGACCTTGCTCGCGATCGAGCCAGGCAACTTTTCAAGTGCAAGTTCGCCAACGTTCAGCCGCACTCCGGCGCAAACGCCAACATCGCCGCCTTCATGGCGCTGCTCAATCCCGGCGACACCGTCCTCTCGCTGCCGATCAAGTCCGGCGGTCACCTGTCGCACGGCCTCAAGCCGAACTTCTCCGGCACGTTCTACAACATCGTCGATTATGACCTTGATCCCCGGAGCGAGATGCTTGATTACGACGCCATTGCGAAGATCGCGCGGGAGTGCCGGCCGAAGATGATCATCTGTGGGTATAGCGCGTATCCGCGGGTGATCGACTTTGCGCGGTTCCGCGCGATTGCGGATGACGTTCCGGGGGGCGGGGCGTACCTGATGGCTGACATCGCGCATATTGCGGGGCTGGTGGCGGCGGGCGTTCATCCTTCGCCGTTTCCTCATGCGCATGTGGTGACGACCACGACGCACAAGACGCTGCGCGGGCCGCGCGGCGGGCTGGTGCTTTCCGATGATGAAGAAATCGCCAAGAAAGTCGATCGCAAGGTCTTTCCCGGCAGCCAGGGCGGGCCGCTCATGCACATCATCGCTGCCAAGGCGGTGGCGTTCGGCGAGGCATTGAAGCCGGAGTTTCGCACGTATTGCGAGCAGATCGTGAAGAACGCGAAGGCGCTGGCGGATGAACTGACGAAGCTGAACTATCGCCTGTGCTCCGGCGGGACAGACAATCACCTCATGCTGGTCGATCTGCGCCAGCGCGATGAGAACCTCACCGGCGCGGATGCGGAGAAGTGGCTTGAAGCATCAGGCATCATCACCAACAAGAACGGCATCCCCAACGACCCACGCCCGCCGATGGTGACGAGCGGTCTTCGGCTGGGCACGCCGGCCTTGACGACGCGCGGCATGAAGGAGGACGACATGCGCGAGGTGGCGAGGTTGCTCGACCGTGTGATGGGCGCAAACGGCGCGGCCGAGACCTGTGAAGAAGTCCGCCAGCAAGTGCGCGACCTGTGCGCGAGGTTTCCGCTGTGGCATTGAGAGTTGCGGCGCAAGACAGAGTATCGAAACACCTGTGTGAGCAGCGAGACGTACATCCTTCTTCTTGCGGCTGGCGGTCCGGACGTTCTTGACCTGTTCCTCGCTTGCGCGTTTCCGATCATCCTCTTCGGAGCGGCGCTGGTTTGCATTGTTATGGAGGTAAGGCACTTTCGACGAGCGAGGCGAATCATTGACGTACTCTGCCCGACCTGCAAGTACGATCTCCGCGCCGGCTGTCATAAGCGGTGCCCCGAATGTGGCGAGATACTTCCTCCGGAACTGATGGATGCGGGCCCTGATGAACCCTCTTGATGCATTTGAAATGCTTGATCTGCGCGTGGGGCGAGTCGTGCGATGTGAGATCAATGACAAGGCGCGGAAGCCGGCGTACAAGTTGTGGATCGACTTCGGGCCTGAACTCGGTGAGAAGCAGTCATCGGCGCAGTTGACCGAGTTGTATGAGCGGGAGGAACTTGTCGGCCGGTTGGTGATTGCGGCTGTGAATCTCGGCGCGCGCACGATTGCGGGTTTCAGGTCGGAAGTGCTTGTCCTCGGCGTGCCTGATGAGCGGGGAAGGGTGGTGCTGCTGGAGCCGCAGCGCGATGTTCCGCTGGGCGGGCGCGTGTATTGAGGTGGCTGCCCGCCATCGGAGACGCGAAGGGGTAGAGGGGCACAGGGATCAAGGCACGAAGGCACGCAGGCACGAAGTGAGAACGAGAGCCAACAGCCAACGGCCAACAGCCGAGAATTCGTAGTAGTGAGGAGAAGAGTCCTTGATTGTGCTGCGAGCTTTCTTTCACGCGATGAAGGCGACGATCAAGACACCGATGAGAAGTCGTCGGATTGGCTCATGGGGCATGCCGAGTTCGGGAGCTGCGTTCGCCTGGCGTTCAGATCAGTGTTATACTGCATGCTGACAAACCGATGACGGCGTCCGTTTGGACTTGATAGGGAAGGCGGTGAGAATCCGCCGCGGACGCGCCGCCGTAACGGCCTGATGCCGCATTCACTTGAGCCACTGTTCGACTTGCAACGAGTTGGATGGGAAGGCGAATGCGACACCTTCAGCGGGCGAATTGGGTTCAATTCGCGCGATCCGGATCGTTTGAATCCGGACGTTGAGGGACGGCCGAAGCCGGAAGACCTGCCGTCGTCAATTGGCGTTGCCCTCGCGAGAGGGGCATGTTCGTCAAGCCGCGCATTGCCGTTCGCGCGGGCTACTTGCGCCGGATGATCGGTGTGTTCCCGCCGATCGTGAGGCGCAATCGCGTACGAATCATGTCGATCGCAAGGGCCTGGTTGATCCATTGGCAGGGAACCGTTCCGCGCGTATCGGGACGCACATGAAAGGCCGCAGATGTACAGGCACTTCTTCCTCGCAGTGATGTCGATATTGGTTACTGATGCGCTCGCGATCACGCCGGCGAAAGGTCGGAGCGACGACTTCGCAAGCCAATTCGTGTCGTATAACCCCGGCACCGGCGCGGGGGATTACACCGATCCTTTGGCTGCTCTAGGCGAACCGGCGCGGTTCACCGGGCAGGGAATCTTTCCTGCGGTAGTGAGCGCATTCAACGCGCCATGGATGCCGGATCAGATCGTCTCTATCGGGGCAGGCGGCTATCTGATCGTCAGCTTCACTTCACCGATTGTCGACGATCCCATGAATCCACACGGTATTGATCTGCTCATCTTCGGCAACACCATGTTCAGCGACGTGTCCTTCCCCGGCATCGGAGTGGTGGACGGGGTATTCGGCAACGATGGGGGCATTGTTGAGGTTAGCGCAGATGGTGCAACGTGGCACACGGTCCCCGGTGTTCTCGCAGATGACCTGTTTCCGACGATGGGGTACACCGATGCCGGGCCGTACGACGAGGTTCCCGGCTCGTCGTTGACGGATTTCACGCTGCCGGTTGATCCAACGCTGAGTTTCGATGATTTCCTTGGGCTCGAATACGAGGCGGTGCTTGAACTATACAACGGCTCAGGCGGAGGCAACGGGATCGATCTCGCCTCGGTCGGGCTTGAGCAGATCAGCTTTGTGCGCGTGAGCAATCCCATGGGCGCGCCTTCCGCAGTACAGGTGGATGCCTTTGCGCGAGTGAAACCAGTGATGCCGCACATGCCCAGCGATCTCGATCACGACGGAAGTGTCGGCGTCACAGATCTGTTGCTCCTCCTGGGCGACTGGGGCGCATGCGGTTCGTCGCCTTCCTGTGCGGCCGATTTGGACGGTGATGGGACCGTTGGTGTTGCAGATCTGCTTCTCCTTCTTGCTGATTGGGGCTGAACCGATGAAGAACGTTCAAAGCTATTTCGGCCGGCACTCTCGGCCGCCCAATCACCGCAGAGCGCGCGGCATGAGCATGATCGAGGTCGTGACCGTCGTCGGGATCATTGCGATACTCATGAGCATCCTCGCACCTGCTCTCTCGGGCGCGAGACTGGCCGGTCGGGCGACGCTGTGCCAGAGCAACCTGCGTCAAATGAGTCATGCGGCCCATGCGTATGCCAATGTTTATGGCGCGTTTCCAATCGCGCTGCACTATGCAAAGTCGAACGGCTCACTGCATGATGTGTCGTGGGACTGGGTCACGAAGTTCGGCAGCGGTGAGATCATCTCGCCCGGACCGCTCTGGCAGTTCACCGATCATCCTGACGCAGTGATGCAATGTCCTGAGTACATCGGCCCGTCCAACACGCCTGGCGATCCCTTCACCGGATACAACTACTCTGTGTACCTCGGCGGCGAGGGGAAGTTTTCAATCAATCCCGGGCCGCAGCATGTGTGGCCGGGTGTCAAGCCGCACGTGGTTCGCCGGCCAGATCGAATCACGATGTTTGGTTTGGGTGGATACAAGGACGGCGCGAACAAGTACATGCGCTCGCCGCTGCACAACGAGCATGCACCTGAGAAGGCGGTCCAGAACGCTTTCACCGGCGAATGGAATGTCGAACCGTTCACCTTGCCGCTCAACGTGATCTTCTCGGGAGGTCAGGCGTTTCGATATCGGGGCAAGACGTTCGCGGCTCAAGTTGACGGCTCAATACGGACGAGCGCCCAGCCCGAACCAGGTGAACAGGCGACGGAGGAATTGCTTGAGCAGTTTCTGGGATACCCGCGCAACGGATTTCTTTCATCCGACGGTTCGGCGTACGATCCGCGCCAGTAATCGCGGCCCGGTGACAAGCGGCGAGACGCTACTGTGGTGGCGCAGGATGCTTCGGCTGTTTGCCATCCAATACTGCCATGACATCGCGTACGACCCAGCTCATGTTTTCCATAGCCCTGCTCGTGCGGCTGGCGAGGTGTGGGTACAGACGGACGTTTGGAAGGTGCAAGAGCGGGTAGCTCGAAGGAAACGGCTCCGGTTCGTGGACATCAAGCAATGCATGGGCGTGCGGCCGCGCCTTTAAAGCGGAAGCAAGTGACAGGTTATCCACGACGAAGCCGCGACTGGTGTTGATGAATACGGCATCTTCCTTCATGTACCTAAGGAGTCGTTCATTGATGAATGCACGATTTGACGGGCGGCCGTCGACATGGATGCTGAGGACATCGGACTGCGTGAACAGTTCCTCTACTGAGACCTGTTCCGCATGGCCGCATTCTGCAGGCGCGATTTCAATGAGATCGTTGAACAGAATTCGTTGGAAGAGAGGATGGGCAATCTGCGCAAGGCGTTTGCCGATGCGGCCGAGCCCCAGGATGCCGAGCGTCAATTCGCCCAATTCACGTTGTCCCAGCAGTTCACTGCGGAGTTGGTTCCACTCGTGAGGATCAACGGCTGCGGCTAGGGTGCGTCGTGGACGCAATGCATCACAGGCCAGGGCAATGACGTACTCCACCACGGCTTGGGTGTTGGCATCGGGCGCATACACGACTTCGACATTGCGGGATCGACATGCGGCCACGTCGATGTTGTCGATACCCGCGCCCGCTCTGCCCACGACACGAAGCCGGGGCGCGAGATCGAGCATGTGCGCATCGACTCTTGTATACGTTCGCACAACCAACGCATCCGCATCGGCAATCGCTCTGTTAAACTCAGAGTGATCGAATGAAATCTGCACGAGCGAAGCCCGTTCGCGCAGCCAGTTGGCGGCAGTGGGTGCGAGGTGTTCTGATTGGACAATCTTGGGAGGCCGTTGTGTCATGCGTCGCGCACACGATACCGCAGAAGCATGTTGTGCACGATTCATCAACCGTTTGTGGAAGCGTGATTGTCATCGTCGGCGCAGTGCGGTACATTCCCGGAGCGACTTGAGCGCTGCGGGGTATCGAATCGAACTTTACGTCAGGAACTCATCATGAACAAAGCTCAGCTGATCGAACTGGTTGCTGTAGAACTTGGTCATTCGAAAGCGGCTGCTGGTCGCGCGGTTGATGCCGTTATCTCTTCGATCACTGAGGGCATCAAGAGGGACGATGCGGTGACGATTGTCGGCTTCGGCACGTTCAACAAGCGCAATCGAGCAGCCCGAACGGTTTTGAATCCTGCAACTGGTGAGCCGCATGAGGTCAAGGCATCGCGGACTGTGGGATTTCGTCCGAGCCAATCTCTGAAACAGGAGTTATGAGAGGCGGGAGCGGGCGTTACAGAGCTCTCGGACAGGTACCCCAATTCGAGTGGCGGCGAAAGGATGCTCATGCGTCTCCATGACCTCACATTGTCCCTTGCCAGCGGCGGTGATTTGAGCGACAATCGGCATGGGACCGTATGAGTACCACGCGCACACCGACCGAGCTCGCTGCTGCCGCCGGGCAGGGCGATCCGCGCGCAGCTGACGAACTCTTCGAAGCGCTGTACAGCGAATTGAGAACGCTTGCTCAGCGCGTGCTCGGCCGGCAGAACTGCGACACGCTTCAACCGACGGCTCTGGTTCATGAAGCGTACTTGAAGCTCATTCGCCCGGAAGGGGCAGGTCCGGCCGGCACAGCCCACTTTCGGGCCCTTGCCGCACGGGCCATGAAGCAGATTCTCATTGACCATGCCAGGGCGGCAGGGCGGCAGAAGCGCGGGGGTGGCGGAAGTTGGCGGAAAGTAAGTCTGGACGACGTTTTCTATAGGGGAGCAGATCAGTGCGAACCCACACAGGTCGATCTGCTCACCATCCACGAAACGCTCGCCAAGATGAAATCACTCGATGAACGTCTCGCACAGGTTGTGGAACTGCGCTTACTGGGTGGTCTCACGGTAACAGAAGTCGCCCAGGTGCTCGAGATGTCAGTGCGATCTGTTGAGCGTGACTGGGCAATGGGAAGGGCCTGGCTCCGTCGAGACCTGGCCTCAGAGGAAGGGGAACAGTTGTCATGAGGAGTGAAGCATGAACTCCGAAGAGTACACCAGGATCAAGGAGATCTTCGCCAAGGCGGCGGCCTTGCCAGCCGACGAGCGAAGTATGTTCCTCAACCAAGCGACAGATGGTAATGTCGAGCTTCGCCGCGAGGTGGAAGCGCTTCTGCGCCATCATGATGAGCCAACTTCCACAGTGCCGTCGTCGGCGTTCGAGAAGTCAGAGGTGGCATCCTCACATGCACATGGGCGATCTGCTCAGCACCTGCCGATTCACCCGCGCAAGCCGGAGCGGCTGCCCGCAAAGATCGGTGCATACCGGGTGGTGCGCGAGATCGGGCGTGGCGGCATGGGCATGGTGTATCTCGGTGTGCGCGAGGAAGGAAGGTTCCAGAAGCGCGTTGCCATCAAGGTCATCAAGAAGGGAATGGATTCGGAGGATGTGCTCCGCCGATTTGAACTCGAGCGGCAACTGCTCTCCGCACTCAATCATCCGAATATTGCGCGGCTCTACGACGGAGGCACAACCGAGGATGGGCGGCCGTACTTCGCGCTTGAATATGTCGAGGGAATGCACCTTGACGACTACTGCGATCGCCACAAATTAACGGTGGATGAGCGGCTGAAGCTGTTCAAGCAGGTCTGCGCAGCCGTTGCGTACGCCCACCGGAATCTCGTCGTCCACCGTGATATCAAACCGGCCAACATCCTTGTCACCGATGACGGCACGGTGAAGTTGATGGACTTCGGCATCGCCAAACTCCTCAATCCGGAACTCTCGCTGATCGCAGGTGATCCGACCGCCAAGGAACTGCGCGTCATGACGCCTGAGTACGCGAGTCCGGAGCAGGTGCGAGGCGAGCGCATTACGACGGCCAGTGATGTGTACTCACTCGGCGTGCTGCTCTATGAACTGCTCACCGGTCACCGTCCATACCGCATCAAGGAGCGGATTCGTTCCGAGATTGAGCGCGTCATTTGTGAGCAGGAGCCCGAGAAGCCGAGTACAGCAATCAGTAAGATCGAGGAGATCATCGACCGCGCTTCATCAAGCGGCAGCAGGACGCCGGTATCTTCATCGACGCGCACGCTGACGCCTGAATCCGTCAGTGCGACGCGCAGCTCAAAGCCGGAGGCCCTGCGCAGGCGGCTGGCCGGCGACATCGACAACATCATCCTCATGGCGATGCGGAAGGAGCCGATGCGCCGCTACTCGTCGGTCGAGCATTTCGCCGAGGACATTGAGCGCCACATCGACGGCCGGCCCGTCTCCGCGCGACCGGCGAGTGTCGTCTATCGTTCGTCGAAGTTCGTCAAGCGACACAAGGCAGGCGTCGCGCTGGCGGCGCTGGTGGCGGTGAGCCTGACAGCATTCGTGGTCGCGGGCTTCGCGACGGCACGTGCAACGGCGGAAATTGCGACGCGAGAAGCTCTCGAAGCGAAGGCCAGCGAAGCAGCGCTACGCAATGAGCAGTTGGAGACATTGGCGCAAGCGAGCGCGGAACGGGCAGAGCGCAGCGAGAGGTACCTCATGGAACTCTCAAATGTGCTTGCTCATGATTTCAATCGCGCCTTTGCAGAATTGGAGGGTGCGACGCTCGCACGTGAGTTGTTTGTAACGACCGCGTTGTCGATGTTGCAGGCCATCGAGGCGGATCGCGGCGCCGTCAGCGATCCCAAGCTGCAACTACAAATGGCAAGGGTTTACTACGAGGTCGGAGGTGTCCAAGCCGGACTGCGAAACCCCAGTCGCGGTGATCTCGAAGCAGCGATCAAGAGTTATACGGCTGCGCTTGAACTTCGGGAGAGAATGGCAGCGGCAGAGCCGTCATTCAATTCGGATCGTGAGTTTCAGCTTGATCTGAGTCGCACCTGGGCCAGAACGGGTGATGTGCGTCGCATGGCCGGCTTACCGGCTGACGAGGCATATCGAAAACAGTTTCAAATCGTGGCATCGCTGTATGAAAAGGAGCCCGAGAATCTGCCACTGCGCCTGGCCATGGCGACGGCTATGGAGAATCGGGCGGCAAGTCATGTGCAGCAGGGAAATCATCAGCTGGCGCTCGCGGATTACACGGAGGCGCATGCGCATTATCACGCCATCCAAGAGCAGCGTCCGGAGAACGAGAACCTCATTCGCAATGTCGCTATTCTTGAACTGCGCATCGCCTCCATGGCGCACGCGGTGTGTGACTATGCTCAGGCGAATGATTGGGCGAGCAGGTCGCTTCGGCAGCGCCAGCATCTCGAAAACATCCGTCCGTCAAGCACGCGCTATCGACGTGATGTTGCTGTTGCGCAGCGTTTCATTGGTGCGTGGCATCGCGAACTCGAAGTTTTTGAGTCGGCACAGATGTACCTTGAAGCCAGTCTGGAGGGAATCGATCGGCTGGCGAACGGCGATCCGAACGACCTGCGTGTTCATACGGACCGTGCAGAAGCGCACGAAGAGTTGGGTCTGCTGCACTGGCGGCTCGGAGACGTGGCCGCTGCGTCAGAGTCCTTCAACATGTTCCACGCCTTGGCGCGCCCTTTGCAAGAGTGGGATTCCGACAATGCCCGGGCGATGATGGCGCTGTCGCGCAGCCATGAACGGCTCGGCATGTTGCAGTTGCTGAGGGGTGAAGCGGCAGACAGCATCCGGAGTTTGCGCGATGCGACTGAAATCACTGCGCGATTCCACGAGGCAAATCCTGAGCATGTTGGTCGCAAGGAGGACCTCGCTCGTCAGCAAGCCGGTCTTGCCAAGGCGCTCACACGCACCAATATGCTCACCGAAGCATCAACACTCCTTGCTCAATCGCGCAGCATCTATGAAGACCTCCTTGAGCAGCAGCCGGAGAACTGCCACTATCGCAGAGCCCTCGTCGGCGTCATCGCGCAGCAGGCGAATCTCTCAGCCCTGCGGGGCGATGCTCAGACTTGTTTGCAACTCGCGCATCACGGCCTCGAAGTGGGGCAAGACGTGCCTGAAGTGACGGCCACGCTTTACCGGGCGAGGTCTTTGGGCCTGCGTCTACAAGGGAATCAGCGAGAAGCTGATCAAGCCCTCGAACAAGCCCTCGCTCTCCTCGAATCGCAATCACACCTCGATGTGGAGCAGATCCGGCTTCTTGATACAATCACTGCCGAACTCAAGCGATAACCGAACTTTGATCAGAAAGGACCACATGCCCGTAGAGAAGAAGCGAATCCGCGTGAAGTCACATAAGCGCAAGGGGAAGTCGCGCGTTTGGAAGACGCGCTATGTGAAGGTGCATCGACCCGCCAAACCGGCTGCGCCTGCGAAAGAAGCAGCGTCCGAATAGAAGGCGTCGATTGGACGTTGAGCTGCGACGCACAGCGGCACGCGGCCTTGAAACTTTCTGCAACGTATCTGCGATTGACTCGCGCCACGGACATGAGCATGAGACGCATCATTCTCAACGCACCATTGCTCTGCACCATTGCGCTGCTTGCCTGTGCGGAGGTCGTGCCACAAGACGCGACAGGTCAAGCGCAGCGCGAGACAACGGCCGACGAAGCCGACATTCCGGACATTCGCCTCGAGGAGGTCTTCACCGGCATCTCCTTTACTCGGCCGGTGCAGATCACACACGCCGGCGACGGTTCCAATCGGCTCTTTGTCATTGAGCAGGCCGGCCGCGTCCGTGTCTTTGAGAACAGCTCGAATGTTGAAGAAGCAAAGGTCTTCCTTGACATCCGCGAGCGCGTCTTCACGGGCCACAATGAAGAGGGGCTGCTCGCACTCGCTTTTCATCCCAAGTACCAGCGCAACGGCGAGTTCTTTGTCTATTACTCGGCGGGCTCGCACCGCGATCGGCGCACCGTGCTTTCGCGATTCAAGGTAAGCGAAGATGATCCTGACCGCGCCGATGTCGACTCTGAGGAAGTCATCCTCGAGATCAGTCAACCATGGGGCAATCACAACGGCGGCACGATTCTCTTCGGACCGGAGGGCCACCTTTACCTGAGCATCGGCGACGGCGGCCACGCAGGCGATCCGCGCAACAACGCACAGAATCTCGAATCGCTCCTCGGCACCATCATCCGCATCAACGTTAATCAGCGCGCAGTTGTCGGATCTAACGAGCGCGCAGACGCCGGGTCTGACGAGCGCAGCGAGGAAGACCCGGATCGACTCCGCAACCGCGCCCGCCCCTACACCATTCCCCCCGACAACCCCTTCGTCAATCGCGAAGGCGCCCGCCCTGAAATATACGCCTACGGCCTGCGCAACGTCTGGCGCATGAGTTTCGACCGCGAAACGGATACGCTCTGGGCAGGCGATGTCGGCCAAGTGCGATCGGAAGCGATTTACGTCATTCGCAAAGGCGAGAACTACGGCTGGAACATCACCGAGGGATCGCTTGAGTTTCGTAAGCCGCGCGAAGGTGAGCCGGCCGATCCGATCGTCGATCCCATTGTCGAACACGGCCGGCGCGAGGCGATCTCCATCACAGGCGGGTACGTGTATCGCGGCGGCTATCGAGGCAACGAGCGGCTGCGCGGTGTGTACCTCTATGGCGACTACGGTACCGGTCGCATTTGGGGGTTGCGGCAGGACGTCGAGGCGCAACGGACTCTTGGGCACCGCGAAGTCTTCACTCCTGAATCACAAAATCGGCCGCACATCGCGTCCTTCGGCGAGGATGAGGCAGGTGAAATCTACATCTGCGCCTTCGATGAATACGACGGGCGTCGCGGCCGGATTTATCACCTCCGGGTGCGCTAAATCAGCGGGTGGTTCGATGTCAGAGAAGAAGCCGGCTGAACTCGTGCCTGCCCGTGGGCCCGTTTGAGCCCCCAGCCGTCGCTGTTGAGCAGGAGCTTATCGGTGCTCGAGCGCAAGGCGCGTTTCCTTTCCACGCGATGATGGCGACAATGAGCAGGCCGATGATGAGGCCCCAGATTGACCCTTGTGTGACGCCGAGTCCGATGCCGAGTTCGACCGGCGTCACGTCTTCGCGCAAATGAAACACCTGACGGTAATAGCCGGGAGCGAGCAGTCCGAGCATGCCGCCGACCGTACCGCCGATCACGGCGAGCGATGCTGCAGTGAGAAGCACGGTGAGCCGTGCGCGTAGGATCGTCAACATCTGAATGCTCCTTCAGTTCGCCGGAGGATCTCACGTAGTATACCGAAATCAAGTAACCTCCAGACACGATTGGTCCTCGCATGGCAAGCGCAGACACCGATATTCAACTGCTCGATCAACCTGTGTGGTATCTCGCGCCGCCGGAGGTGGCGAATGGCGGAGGCGAGTGCGCGTTTCTTGGCAGGACGCGGCGTGAGGTTCATCCGAAGCATGGGGAACTCATTCGGCTTTCCTATGAAGCGTACACCCCGCTGGCCGAGCGCACCTTGCGCGAACTTGCAGCAGCGGCGACTGAGCGATTCGGCTGTCTGTTTGTGCGGCTTCATCATGCGGTGTGCGAGGTGCCACCGGCGGAGGCCAGTGTGCTGGTGCAGGTGGTGTGCGGCCACCGTGCTGAAGCGTTTGAGGCGTGCCGGTATCTGATCGATGCGCTCAAACGCGATGTTCCGATCTGGAAGCGTGAGGTTTGGGCGGACGGCACGACATGGGCACAAGGGCAATCGCCGCAGATTGAAAGGGAAGTGGAATGATGAAAACCTGCAACGCCGTTTATTGGATCGCGCTTGCCATCTGGCTCAGCGCATTGATCGCAGTCGGCGTGTCTGCTTCGTTTACGTTCGCAACCTTGAAGAACGAGCCGCTTGACCTGCGTTTGGGGGCGTATGAGCAGTTTGATGGGGAGCAGCACTGGCGCATTGCAGCGGGGCATGTGACAGAGCCGATCTTCACGTTTGTTGATGTGGTGCAGGTTCCCGCAGCGGGGCTGGTGGTGGTCGCACTTGTGTTGCAACTGTCGGTGTTTCGCATGAAGTGGCGCCGGCCGGCGAACGTGATTCGATCAGTAGCGATAGTCGTTGTCGCTGCACTCTTTCTGATTCGCGTGGTCTGGCTCATGCCGACGATGAATGCAGATCTACGCGCGTACCGTGACGCGGCGAGGGTTGGCGATGTCGCAACGGCTCAGCAGCATCGGGATGCGTTCAATGAAAATCATCACCGCGCCCGGCCGATGATGGACTGGTCGCTCGCGCTGCTGCTGCTTGCAGTGGCGGCGTCGGCGGCTGCCTTTACTCCTGGTGCGGGCGGTGAGCCGAAGACCAACATGCAGATGCCGAACCTTGCGAGGAAGAAGTGAGCGCGATCAGGAAGAAGTCGAAGAAGAAGCGTGTTGCGAAGAGGAGTGCTGTAGAGCAGTCGAAGAGTTTGGTCGAAGGGTTGCCTGCATTGCCTCGGAAGACCGCTGCACAGAAAGCGCGTGCTTTGCAAATCTACGAAGCGCTGGCGAAGCGATATCCTGATGCGCATTGCGAACTTGATTATCGCAAGCCGCATGAACTGCTGGTCGCGACGATTCTCTCGGCGCAGGCGACCGATGTCGGTGTCAACAAGGCGACACCTGCATTGTTCAAGGCCTTTCCAACACCGGCAGATTATGCCAAGTCGTCACCCGAGAAGATCGAGCCGTATGTGAAATCACTTGGCTTCTTCCGAAGCAAGTCGAAGTCGGTGTATGAAGCGATGAAGCGCGTGCATGAGGAGTTTGGCGGCGAAGTGCCGCGCACGATGAATCAACTGCTCACCCTGCGTGGCGTTGCTCGCAAGACCGCGAACGTCGTACTTGGCAATGCGTATGGAATCAACATGGGCGTGGCTGTCGATACACACGTCATTCGACTGGCCAATCGCTTCGGTCTCTCAAAGCACGCGGACCCGAAGAAGATTGAACTGGATCTCATGGCCTTGTTTCCGCGCGAGCATTGGACGATGCTCAGCCACCTGCTGATCTGGCATGGGAGGCGGGCCTGCAAGGCGCGCGGCGGCTCATGTGCCGAGGATGCGATCTGCCGCGAGTTCTGCAAGAACGCAATGTAACTGCGCTTCGGGAACAGCAAGCTACAGCGGCATTGCGATGCATGAACACCTAGGCGCTGGCCGCCTTGGGCAGCGGGACGGCCAGTCCCGGTGGTTGCTGAACTCGTTCACCCGTGATTGGCGGCTCCTCGTCCTTCGGGTAACTGAGGCGGCCGTGGTAGATCGCGCAGAGACGCGAGATCACTGCGTCTTCAATGAGGCCCAACTCGCGAAAGGTGAGATCGCAATTATCGAACTGGCCATCCACAAGGCGCTTGCGCGACAGGTCGCGGACGAGTGACTCGATACGGCTGGCATTGGGTTCAGCCATGGCCCGCGTGGCCGATTCGACCGCGTCGGAAAGCATGAGGATGGCGGCTTCCTTGGTGCGCGGCTTCGGGCCGGGGTAGCGGAACTCGACCTCCGCGACGTCGCGATCCGGCTTGGCTTGTGACCGCGCTGCGTGGTAGAAATATTCGACGAGCGTCGTCCCGTGGTGTGACTCAATGAAGTGTTGCAGTTTGCGCGGCAGGCCGTACTCACGCGCAAGTTCAATGCCGTCCTTCACATGGCCGACGATGACGAGCAGACTCATGGCGGGGGAGAGTTTGTCGTGCTTGTTAACCCCGCCTGCCTGATTCTCGACGAAGTATTCGGGCTTGTTCATCTTCCCGATGTCGTGATACAGCGCGCCGACATAAACGAGCAGGCTGTCGGCGCCGATGGCGTCGGCTGCGGCTTCCGCGATGTTGGCGACCTGCAATGAATGGTTGTATGTGCCGGGCGCGCGCTGCTGAAGCTGGCGCAGCAGCGGCTGCTTCGGATCGCGCAGTTCGGCGAGCGTCATGCCGGTGGTGATGTCAAAGACGCGCTCGACTGAAGGCAGGATGCCGAGCATGAGAAATCCGACCGCGAAGCTGGCCAGTCCTGCCCACAGCGCGCTCCAGAGAATCTGTGAGATCGCGCCGGGAACGATCGGGAGATGCGCAATGCCCAAGGCGATCGAACCGGCGGCAAGAACAATCGCGGCAATAAGCGCGGCCCGCACGAGACTGTTCCGATGGCGAACATCACGCAGCAGGGCGATAATCGCGCTGGATCCGACGAACAGCAGAATGAACCATCCCACACCCTGGCCAAGGGCGAGCGTGACGAGCGCCGCTTGCAACGCGCTCAGGATCAATGCCAGCCGCTGGTCGTAGGCAAGCAGCACGATAATCGCCACGAGCAATGTCGGTCCGATGGCTGCGGCGTGCATGAGGTTGGGAGACTTCGTGGCGATCGCAACGGTCAGGCCCAGCATCGCCAGCATCAAACCGGTCATCGCAGCCACGCGCATTGTGTTTCGCGTGATCCGCGGATACGAGTGGACAATATGGACCGCGAGGAAGCCGACAATGAGCGCGAGAAGCGCAGCCACACCGGCGGCCGGAAGCCAGAGTTCAAACGGCCGATGCTGCGCAAGGAAAGATGCATGTTCGGCGCGAACATCTTCGAGATGCTTGACGCGCAGCGTATCGCCTCGTCGAAACAGCACTTCACCCGCCTTATGTTCAATCATCACCGGCTCGACGGCTGCAATGGCAAGCTGCGCCTGGCGCTCAGTTGCCGCGGCATCGAACGTCAGCGTTGGTTGATCGTCGGCAGCGATGCGGGCTTCGATGTGAGGAACCAGCGTTTGCGGAAATGGGCCCGCCAGGACAATTTCACGCAACCGGGTGAGGAACTCCGGTCGCCCGTCACCGGTGCGCAGTTCGATCGGCTCAACGCGCCCCATGGGTTGTGCCCGGCCATCCGGGCCGATGACGGCACGGTTGAAGGTTTGCGTGAAGTGTTGAAACTCGCTGCTGCGTAAGAGCGGCTTGCGCTTCAGCTCTTCCACCAGCCGAGCGACGGAACGCTCCCATTGCGGCGCGACCTCATTGTCCTGTATGAACTCCTGAAGTGCCGTGAGGGCTTCAGCGGTGAGGGCGTACTCCGCGATGAGTTCCGGTGTCAGTTCATCAAGGGTTCGCTTCCCTGCCACAGCCCGGGGAAGACCCAGGAGCGCCGCAGAAAGCCGGTCAAGATAGGCGTCGTTGATGGCATACACACGAGGGGCGCTCCGCCGGGCTTCCTCGCGCTTCTCCTCAGTCGCGGCGGTGTCTTCGATCTGGTAATCGAGCCGCTTGAGGCGGGTTTGCGCGACGACCTGCCCTTCGTAGACCATCGGCTCCATTCGAGCGGTGATGACGATGGCAGAGGTGATGGCGAAGAAGGCGGTGAGCAGCAGGACAGTCTTGATGACGTCCGGGCGCGCGAACACCATGCGGACGGAGAGCGTCTGCTTGGGCAGTGATCGTCGGAGTTCTTGACGCCGGCGTCCGGACTTCGGTATGGCTCTGGTGTCTTTGGGCCTTGCCATGCGAATCTTCTTGGGCAGTTGCCGAAGCTGAAACAGTATCGGCTCGTGGCTGCCTTGCCAACAGGCGTGACCGATATTCTAGGGGGGTGACAGATCCCGATCATTGGCGGAGGATGTGCCGTTCGTATCGAGTTTGATGTATGGTTGAGGTTGGCGGACCGGGGGCGTCGTGGGTGCCGCGGTGCGGCTTCTGCACTGCGCTACCGGCTTGTGTAGGGGTATGGATGCGGTTCAGTGGAAGTTCCGGGCGGCGGCGGTGAGGTCTTGGAACTGCTCATCGAGTGAGATAATGGAATCGGCGACGATGTGGATGACCTTGCCTTGCCGCTCCACGGTGCCGGTGGCGAGGAGAAGCACGCTGTGGCGGGCGGCCCGGCGGAAGCGTTGGTAGATGTGCGGCCGCACGATGAGGTTGGCGATGCCGGTCTCATCTTCGATGGTAATGAAGATGATGCCTGAGGCGGTGGCGGGACGCTGGCGAATCAGGACGACGCCGGCGACAGCGATGCGCTTGCCCTGCGGCCAGTGGGTTTCATCATGGAGTTCACCCGCGCAGGTGACGTTGCGGCGGGTGAGATCATCGCGCAGGAAGGAAACCGGATGTGCTTTAAGCGACAGGCCGATCGTGTCGTAGTCGTGAAGAACGCGGCGGACAGGAGCGACGTGGGGGAGAGAGCAAAGGGCCGAAGGGGTGGAGAGCGAGCCCCTTTCCACAATCCCTTTGCCCCTTTGAACCTTTGCCCCTTCGGCCCTTTCCTCTGCCCCTTCACCCCTTTCTCTTTCAAACAGCGGCAGCACATCATCGCGCAGCCGGCGCACCTGCCACAATGCATGCTGCCGATCCAGTCCCATGGACGTGAAGCCGTCGGCGGTGGCGAGTTTGCGCAAGGCGGCAATGGGAACGTGTGCTGCGCGGTGGAGCGATTCGATCGAGGTGAACGGGCCATGCGCTTGCGCCGCCTCTGCGATAGCGCGGGCGTGTTCTTCGCGCAGGCCTTTGATGAGGCGCATGCCGAGGCGAAGGGCGGGGTGGGCGTTCGTTGCTAAGCCGCAAGCGGTTTCGAGCGTGCAATCCCATGCGCTGTGGTTGACATCGACAGGGCGCACCTCCACGCCGTGGTCCTGCGCATCGCGAACGATCTGGGCCGGTGCGTAGAAGCCCATGGGTTGACTGTTGATGAGCGCGGCTGCGAACGCTGCGGGATAATGCCTCTTGAGATAGGCGGAAACGTACACGATGTGCGCGAAACTCGCAGCATGTGATTCGGGGAAGCCGTATTCACTGAAGCCCTTCAACTGGCTGAAGCAGCGCTCTGCGAAAGTGCGTTCATAACCGCGTTCGAGCATGCCGCCGATGAACCTGTCCTGAAATGCGAGCAATTGATCGCCTTTGCGTTTCCAAGCAGCCATGGCCCGGCGGAGTTGATCGGCTTCGTCGGCGGTGAATCCCGCAGCAACAATCGCAAGCGACATCGCCTGCTCCTGAAACAGCGGCACACCAAGCGTGCGTTCGAGAACACGCTTGACCTCTTCCGTGGGATAAGTGACGGGCTCTTCACCAGTGCGCCTGCGCAGATACGGATGCACCATGTCGCCCTGAATCGGTCCCGGGCGAACAATGGCGACTTCAATGACAAGGTCGTAAAAGCAGCGCGGCTTCAAACGCGGCAGCATGGTCATCTGAGCGCGCGATTCGATCTGAAACACGCCGACGGTGTCGGCATTGCAGATCATGTCGTACACGGCGGGATCTTCGGGGGGGACATCTGTGAGGCACGAAGGCACGGAGGCACGAAGGCACGAAGGGGTGATGGAGTCAGGCGCTTCGGGCTGAAGGTTGGTTAATTGAGTTTGCGATCGATGCTGCGGATGAGACCCTGGAGGACTCGATCGGTTTCGGCAAGTTGATTGTGGAGAAGCTTGCTCTGGGGAATGAGATTCATTGTCACACGCAGTTCGTACTGTGTGGAGAGTTCCGCTAGCGAACCGCGTGCGGTGCGCAGAAACTTGAGGTAGTCCTTGGTGTTCTTGCGCGCATAACCCTCCGCGATGTTGGAGGCAATCGACACGGCTGCCCGTCGCATCTGGCTGGTCAGGCCGAACCGCTCCTCCTTCGGCATGGCGTTTGTCGCCCCATAGATTGCTCGGGCCAAATCCATTCCCTTCTGCCACGCAATCAAATCTCGATAGGTCTTGATCGTGCTCATGTTCGCCTTTCTGATCGATGTGCAATTTGAGTTCAGTGCGCAATCCCTTCGTGCCTTCGTGCCTCCGTGCCTCCGTGCCTTTGCCGTTCAATAAATCAAAACACTTCCGCACACACGTCAGCATTCCAAGACCAAGACAATCCACCTTCAACATGCCCAGCGCGTCGATGTCGTCTTTGTCCCATTCGATGACCGTTCGATCGTCCATGGCTGCGTTTTCGATGGGGACGAGTTCACATAATGGATCGTCAGAGATAACGAAGCCGCCCACGTGTTGGGAGAGGTGGCGCGGGAAACCGAGGATTTCCTTGGAAAGGTGAATCAGCGCGCGGATGACGGGTTGATTGGGATCAAAGCCGAGCGAGCGCAAGCGCGATGCGCTGCCGAGATGATCGGACCACCAGTCGAGATCCTTGGCAAGGCGATCCACGGCATCGAGCGACAACCCCAGCGCCTTGCCGACTTCGCGCACAGCGGAGCGGCCTCGATAAGTGATGACTTCAGCGGTGAGCGCAGCCCGGTCCCGGCCGTACTTGTTGTAAATGTATTGAATGACTTCCTCACGCCGCTCGTGCTCGAAATCAACATCGATATCCGGCGGCTCGTTGCGCTCGCGCGAGATGAAACGCTCGAAGAGCAGGTTCGACTGAGCCGGATCGACCGACGTGATGCCCAGGCAAAAGCACACAGCCGAGTTGGCGGCAGCGCCGCGGCCCTGGCAGAGAATGCCGCGCGATCGCGCGAAGCAGACAATATCGTGGACGGTGAGGAAGTAGGGGGCGTAGCCGAGTTCGTCGATGAGTGCGAGTTCGTGGTCGAGCTGAGGGGCAAAGGGGCAAAGGGGCAGAGGGGCAGAGGGAGAGCCGTGCTCCACAACCTCTTTGAACCTTCGCCCCTTTGAACCTTCGCCCCTTTCTTCTCCATACTTCTCCCCCGCGCCCGCCCACGTCAGTTCCGTCAGATGCTCCATCATTGACTTGCCGTCCGGCACGATCTCGCTTGGGTATTGATAATGAAGCTCATCGAGCGAAAAGCCCTTCGCGCGCTCTGCAATTTCAATCGTCCGTGCGATCGCCTGCGGATGGTCCGCAAACAGGCGGTGCATCTCGTCGGGGGGCTTGAGATGTCGCTCACTGTTGGGCAGCAATCGCAGGCCGGCCTGCTCGATGGTGCAGCCGTGTCGAATGCAGGTGAGTACATCCTGAAGCGGCCTGCGCGCAGGAATGTGGTAATGCACATCGTTGGTGGCGACGAGCGGGATGTGCGTGTGCTCTGCGAGTGCTGCGAGTTGTTCGAGGCGCGTGCGGTCATCTTCGCCATAGAGTGCGGAAGCAGCGATGGAGAGCCGATCCTGATCGAACACCCGCCGCAGGCCGTGTGCGACTTCGAGAAACGCCTGATCGAGATCGCGCGGCGGAAGCAGAACCCCAAGCAACCCTTCGTGAAAATCGAGAAGATCGTGCAGCGTGAGATGGCATTCACCTTTAGGCGCGCGCCGTTTGCCGAGCGTAAGGAGCCGGCAGAGATTGCCATACGAAGCGCGATCGGTGGGATACACAAGCAGTGAGTATTGCTGCGGCTCATCATCATGATGCGCGGTGAACACCACGCGGCAGCCGACGATGAACTGAATGCCGGCCTGTTTCGCTGCGACATGAGCGCGAACAATGCCTGCAAGGGAATTGACATCGGTGATGGCAATCGCGCGGTGGCCAATCGCAGCGGCCTGCGCGACCAGTTCATCAGGATGACTCGCGCCCGTAAGAAACGTGAAATTGCTCGTCACGTGCAACTCTGCATAACGATGCAAAGGAAGCGGCCGGCGCTGCTCTCCCTTCGCCCCTTCGCCCCTTCGCCCCTCTGCCCCTTCTTCATTCATCGACCGCAACATCGGCTCGCGCCAGAACTCAGCCCACGGATGCGGTCTCGCTTTGGGATCGGGTTTGGCTGGCATGACTACGTCCACACTCCCTGAATGAACCAGCGATCAGACGTGGCAGCGGAATCGCCACCGGCCGGGTTGGAGCGATAGACCCACAGCCAGCGGCCGGTTTCATCCTGCACCTTGAAGTAATCGCGCGTGCGCCGATCATCGGGCGCGTGCGACAAGCCGCGCCACCACTCGCCGGCCAATCGCTCCGGGCCGTGCGCGCTGATGAGTGATTGGGCGATACCGCGCCATCGCATCCAGATGGGCGGCCCGTCCGGCGTCATGGCCATCACATCGATGCGCTCGGGCTGGGCGAGCAAGATCGAAGGGCGATCGGCATCGACCATCGCGGCATCATCCGGCTTGCATTGCTGATGATGCGCAGCCGGAGTGCGATCAGCCACGCGCTCGGGGCGGTGCGACTCGCGCACGTTCACCATCAGCGTGCGGTCGTTTCCTAATCGCTGACTGAGCGTGTCGATCAACATCCCCGCAGCGCGGCTGGCGATGCCGCGCGCATGTGAAGCCGGTGCGAACGATGTTCCGGTCTGCTGATGCGCGATGCGCTGGATGCGCAAAGCGCGGAGCGTCAACTCCTCAATGCCGAAGCCCATGTGGGCGGCTTCGATCTTCGGCCGAAGGAGCAGCCAGAGGTGCGCTGCATCACGGCTGGGATGACTTAGCCGTACATCAATCGTGAGTGGCGGCAGGTCGCTGCGCTTGAGCGTGTACTGCACATGAGCCGTGCCGAGTTCCTGCTGGTGCAGTTGGCTTGCGAATGCTGCGATCGACTCGCGAGATGCGAGCAGGATCGCTTCCAGATTCTTCACCGGCCCCTGAAAGACGCGATGCACGAGGACCGGATCGCGCGGCCGAATCGGCTCGATGACTTCATCCACCCGTCCCAGCGCCTGATCGAGCCGTTGCAGAAGTAGCGGATCGAATCGCACAGCAAGTTCCATGCGCGGCAGGACGAGCAGTTGTTCGATGCGGTCGATGTTGACCTCGTGCAGGCCGCGGCAGGTTTCGGGGTCAAGCCGCAACGCTTCGATGGGTAGCGGGTCGATCGCTTCGCGCTCTTCGCTGGGAGCAATAACGATGCGATCCGATTCGTCGAAACGTGCTGCG
>CAZFZT010000008.1:0-64615 GCA_964523675.1 uncultured Isosphaeraceae bacterium | reverse complement strand
ATGAGCGGGAGCGTAAGCGAGTGGCTCAACACGCTCTGGGCTGACGGGCGAACACAGCGCATCGCGGGCGGCTCATGGGGCCACGGCTCGTTCAATTACCGAGAGATGTTCACGCTTTACGGCAACAACGGCGCCCAGCGCGAGGCGACATCAGGCACGATCGGCTTCCGCCTCGTCGCGACCAGTGAACCCGTCGCTGAAACGAGGTCGCAATGAAGCGATGCATCGAATGTCGCCGGTAAGTCGTTTAATGTGAGCTTTGGGGAAGTTGAATGCTTACTTTGTCGTCTTGACCCACGCTGGTAACACGACCTGTTGTGAAGAAACCCCTGCGTGCGGACGAGAGGAACTGACGCAGGCGTAGTAACTTAACATGATCCTTCAAGAGTGACGACAACGATGCAGATGCGAACGCACTGAGCGCCCGTGAACCTGCTGGATTGTGCATTCCGCCGCTGTGAGCAAGATGCTCCCGCCACCACGAGGAAGTGAAGTCAGTAAGACGGCAACAAGCTGCCGCTGTCAAGCATCATGTGCGGTTCGCATCCGATACAGCACATGACAACTCAAAGCAAATCCCGATCATTAAGCCAATATCAGCCGGCCTTAATGCCGGCTCTACGTCGATCACTCACACGGGCCCCACGCACCAAGTAACTCCAGCAGGTCTGGCACCCCTACGCTGCCGTCCTTCATTAAATCAGCGTCCTCACACTCAGGTGAAACGCCGCCCCAGCAACCGAGCAACGCTAGCAAATCCGGCACGCCGACGTTGCCTTCGCCGTCGAGATCAGCCGCGCATTCCGGCTGCTGGGGAGCGCCGCCGAGGTTCGGATGAATGGCGACGAAGGCGGAGATCGGTGCGCCGGCGAGCCCGCCTTCGCCGCCGACTTCGACGAAGTTCACAGTAACCATGTCATCGTCCTGATCGCCGGTCACATCCGCGCCGCGCACGAGTTGCGGATGCTGACCCTGACCAATGGCTGTGATTGAAGTGAAGATGATCTGCGTGGAGGTCGAGTCATTGCGGAACAGATGCACCGCTTCGTTGTCTGCACCTTGCGCCAGAACGACTGCAATGTCAGCGTCGTCATCGCCATCCATATCCCATGCGTCAACGGCTTTGGGCGACCCGGTCAGTGGAAGCGTGAACGCCGCGCCATAAGTTCCGGGTCCGACACCTAGAGGCGACAGCACGGCCATTGTTCCGTTCGCAGTAACAACGATGATGTCGTTGTCCTTGGTGTTGTCGATGTCCTCGATCGTCATGGCGACGGGAATCTGGCTGGTGCCAAGTAGAATCGGTTCGCCTGCGATGAAGCCGGTCTCACCCTTCACCAGCACGGAAACAGTTCCATCACCGGTGTTCGCAACTGCGATGACGGGGCCATCTGTCCTGGAGGTGAACGCTTCGATGGGACCGGGCGCAGCGCCAACGCTGATGAATTGCAGCAGCGTGAAGCCGCGCTTGCCGTCGTTGGCGTACAGCAGCACCGCGTTCAGGTTTTCGCAGGCGATGGCGAGATCGACGATACCGTCGCCGTTGAAGTCGCCTGCGGTGATTCCAGCAGGCGCAGCGCCGTCGAGAAGCGGAACATCGACGCGATCGAGGCCGCCTTCACCATCGTTGAAAAGAATGCTCACCGAATCATCCGCATGGTTGGCGACAGCAAGATCATCGCCCTCATCGCCGCCGCTCTCATCAAGGTTCGCAGCGACCATCGCAACCGGGTCGTTGCCGACTTCCACGAGTTCGGTCGTGAACGACTCACCCGCGCCGTCATTGCGCATGACGACAACGAGGCCGTTCGTTCCGCCGCCTGCAACACCATCGAGCACGACGGTCAGCGCGAGGTCATACGCATTCGCTTCAGGATTGAACAGCGGCGCGCTGAGGGAAGTCGGCGTGCCGACAATGGGAAGCGTGTCGGGATCGTCGAAGTTGGGCGACGAGCCGGGGGGGAGAATGACGATGTTGACGCCCTGCCAGTCCGTGCCAGCCAATCCGCCGCCACCCGTGACCTCGACGGTGACGCCGAGGTTCTTGCCGGGCGAATCCAAAAGCACGCTGTCGAACGCGCCTTCGATGGAATCGGCAATAATGACGGGAAAGGTCGTGCCCGGCGAGAGCATTGCCTGTGGCGAGATGACGGTGTAGAGATTCCCCGCGAGCGTCGCGGTTCCATAGACAGCCAGTTGCGAGTGCGCCTGGTCATGAAGAAGGAAACCGATTCGCCCGGTGGGTTGCTGCCGATAATCGCCATAAATCTCAAGGAGCCCTGCACTGAACGGCTGGCCGAAGCCGGCCGGATTGAGCAGGCCGCCGTTGACGACTTCGTCATCGACAGTGATCAGGCCCTGCCCGAAAAAGGAGGGCTGTGTGGGACTGAACGGAACCGGGTAAATCAGCAGACGATTTGCGGTAAGAAGGGAGTTCGGCGTTTCGAGGGACATCGAACTCGCAGGCAACAGATGCACATCGCTTCCAGGCGCGCTCAACCAGCCATTGAGTTTGAAGGTGGCGAACGCTTCGCCGCCGCCGACGTAAACATCGGAATTGATCTGGAGCAGTTGATTGCCCAGCAGAAATCGCGGCCGCTGATGAGGAATGACAAGCCCGCCGATTACTGCTGAGTCAAGAAATGTGACGTCGTACTCAAAGCCCGATGGCTCCTCGCCGAAACTGGCAATATCAGAGGGCTGCGGCACGCCGTTGGTCCAATTGATCGGATCGAAGAATTCGCCCTCGCCGCCCAGCCATTCGGTGACGAACGGACACGAAGGATCGTACATAGCAATGTTATTGGCGGGGCTCCCGCTTGAACCTGCGCTGACGAAACCACCGCCTGCGACAATGGATTCGCCAAAGACAGTGAGCGCATGAACAAAACCAAAGACACAGGCGCAATCCGGGTTGAACTTGCCGCTGACGCTGCCCCCTGGCAGCGCGCTCCAATTCGAGCCATCCCAACGCACGAGATCGACCTCGAAGAAGTCGCCAGCCGCTAGAAATTCACCAGCCACATAGAGATGGTCACCGTATGAAAGAAGATCGAATACATTGCCTCCGATTGTTCCAGAATCTGCACCAACTGAATCCCAGTCTTGCTCCTTCGCGTTCCAGCGAGCGATTCTATTGGCCGAAGATGAACCCGCTGTCGTAAAGCTGCCAGCGATGTAGAGTTCGCCGCCAAATACCTCAATAGCAAGTACGCTGCCGTTCGTTCCCGGTATGGGAATCCAGAGGTCAGTTTGTGCGTGGTAGGCGATGATGTTATCAGCGGCGACACCGTCTGCCGTTTCGGTGTATGTGCCGCCGATGAACAGAAGGTCATCGTGAACAGCGAGCGCTGACACGGTTCCTTCGATTCCCGCTTTGACCGGCTGCCACATGATGCCATTCCATGCTGCAATTGATTTCGAACCTGTACCATCCGCACCGGTGAAGTAGCCGCCGACGATCAGATTGCCGTCGTATATTTCCAGCACTTCACCCCACGCACTATCTAATCCGTTGCCGAGCGGATGCCACACTTCGCCATCCCAGCGCCCGACCCTGTTGAGAACGACTTGACCGGCAGACAAGAAGTTCCCGGTTGCGATCAGATCGCCGTTGTACTCGATCACATCGCGAACCGTGGCGTTCATCCCGCCGCCGAGCGCTTCCCATTCTTGCTTGGCTTCATTCCAGCGCGCGATGCGGTTGACCGTCTGGCCACCCGCCTCGCTGAATGAACCCCCTGCGATCAGCGCGCCGTCGTACGTCCCAAGCGCCTCAACGAAATAAGACATACCCGGCTGCCCCATCGCGGTGTCCCACTGCTCGCAATCTAGTTGATCGCCGAACCGCGCAAACGCCGCCGGCGCTGCAAGCGCAACCATCACTGCGATCAGCGCCAGACCGAACCGGGGCCCATATCGGGCTTGCAAGAGCAAAGTCAAACCACCCATACCAATCCTCCAAACACCCCGTCAAACTCAATTGCACCACGATTCGGGCGGGCCACGCTGACACCGCCCCTCCACAAGATAACGCCATCCGCCGTCAAGTTCCGTCAAAAAGTCATTCGCCCGGCGTCCACGACCGGGCAGCATGCTGGGTCATTTGCTCGGAGGGTGAGTGGTACGACTTCACCCATTGCCAGTAGTCGGGGATGACCCGATGATGGCGCATGGTCCGTGTCAGCGTCGTAGTTATCCCGCGATGCCCGCTGAGAAGAAGGCATCTGGAGCAGGGGACTGCCACTAGCATCCCACTCGACGATCAGGTGGCGGTAGAGCTCGCGGCTTTCGGCGGAGCCGTACAGTCCGGGCCAGTACTCGCGGCGCTTCTTCGTGAGGAAGTCCGTCAGCGTCACGATCGCTTGGTCGTAAAGAGGCGGAGGGCCGCATCCGGAATGGGGGTTTCCGCCCCCGGAATGGGGATTTCCGCACGTGGGAAAGGGGCTTCCGCATGTGGAAAGTGGGAGCCCGCACGAGGAAATTGGACTTCCCCTTTTCGCGTGGGGACTTCCCCATTCAAAATGGGGGATTCCCCATTCCGGGTGCGGGCTTCCCCATTGGGCGTGCGGGCTTCCGCTTACGGCGTGCTGGCGCTAACGGCCCGCAAAGGCACTGCAGCCAAGGGACGATCACCAAGCATTCAGGGAGCAGCAAGTGCCCGCTTCAACTTGGGAGAAACACTCCAGATTGAATAGTGTCCTCCCATAGCGCGGCTCACCTTGATTAGCGCTTGATCCTCTAGTAAACGTACGAGGTGATCGACCAATCGTGGAGGCGCGCCGAGTTGGCTCAGGTCCTGCCCGGAGTGCCAATCTTCATTGACGATTCCCGAGGCGAGCCGCATACACATGTCGTCGTATTCGGGCCATTTGGCTCTTGCGAAGACGTCGAACGTTGATGTGGGAATACGAACGTGCGAGACTCCGCTATCGCAGAATGTTGGCCCCATTACATGCGACACCTCAAGGTAGTACTCGTCGCCGAGGACGGTCAGGGAGTCGCGGATTTCTTCCGGAGTCGTTCCCGCTTCAAGCAGCGGATTGAGGCATGCAAGGTCGTTCACCAACCGATCGTCGCGGCGCACGCTTTCCTCGCAGAGTAACTCCAAGATCATCAGGTCTAGCTTCTGTAACTCCGGAAACTCCAGGAGTGAGCGCGCCTGCGAGTGCGCAGGCGGTGCTCCAATTGGGGGCTTGTCCGAAAGGCCGAAGATAGCATTGACAATGCGTTTCAACTCGTTGGCGTAATCACTCAGAGATCCGATCCGCTGCCACAATGTTGATCGTAAGCACTCCGGTACCTCGCAGTCGTCGAGAACGATTGGAATGAGACGACACTTGTCTTCAATTCGTTTCACAAATCCTTCATTCAGCTCTTCCCGTACCCACCTCTTCGTAACACTCGTCTTGGACAAGACCACTATGAATGCCGAAGCGTTCTTGATCCCTTCCTCGAAAATTCGATCTACGAGACTGTCGCCCGGCTTCAGTTCCCACTGATCTAGCCACGCATCGATTCCATTGGCGCGAAGTTGTCGCGCAAACTCGACGACAAAGCGGTCTTTATCCTCGGTGGCATGCGAAATGAAGACACGAGGAGCTATTGTTGTCTCGGTCATGGCGGAGATTTCCGGTCAAAGACGCAGTTTAGGCTTCAGAAACTCCTCAAGCTGCTTAATACCGCTGTGAACTCTTGCCGTGAACTTGTCTTCCTTCGGATCATCGCTCGTCTCATGCATGATGTCGTGCACTTCTTGCAATTTGGCACCTATGAGCGGCGGCCCGTGCCCCGACTCAGCGCGAAAGTACCGGTTCAGCATCACTCGGAGCGATGCGACCGCATCATACAGCGGTTTCAATTGGTCCTTAACCACAACACCCCACAGCACTTCGGCTTCGAGGGCCTCGACCTGTAAGTTCGATACGGCTTCGGCCACTCGCTTCCACCGCACGTTGTACACGGCAATCGTCGACTTGGGCTGCAACATCTGCTTCCTTATCTCCTCGTCTCCAAGGCCGGATGATCTCAAAGCGGCCTCCATCTCCGCCGGGCTGATAATATGACTCCGTGCTGCACGGATACCCTCTCGGACTTCCAGAGCCGCGCGCAGCATACGTCGAGCGAGGTCGTACTCTGTGCGTCCACGAAGTTGCTTCCGCCACGTCTTCAGGCCTAGGACTGCAACAATCGCGCCGACAACCGCGGCAGCGGTCAGCATCACTTCACGGATCGCAATGAAAATGTTCACGAATTCTTCGCTCAATTCGTCACCAACGTCCCCACCCTCTCGCCGCTCACCACTCGCCTGATATTGCCCTTCACCTTGAAATCAAACACCACGACCGGGAGGTTGTGCTCCATGCACATAGTCAGGGCGGTCAGGTCCATCACGCCGCATCCAGGGCCGCGTACACCTTGCCGTGGCGTTTGAGCCAGTTCACATCGCCGCGCCGCGCATGGGCCTCAACTTCGCGCAGCAGTTCGACTGTCTCCGGCTCGTAGCACGCTTCGGTCGGATCAGCCCCCGCCCCCGGAATCTCCGGAATCACCGCCTCGACCTCCACAGCGATGATGTACTTGTCCGTGTGGACGAAGCGCGTGCGTTTGACTCGTTTGCCGGGGATTCTCATGCGGTTACTCGTCGAGGAAGTGTACGGTGACCAGTTTGGCCGCGTCAATTGCCCGGATGTGCGACCAGATGACCTTGACCTCCGTGCCGTCGGCGAGGAGTTGCAGAACTTCGACGGACGGGTTCGGCATGTCGCGCGGCCGTTCGGAAAGCAATCCCGCTTCTTTGATGCCGTCCACGACCTGCCATTCGAGGACTCGCCGCTCGTCGAGTCGCTCGACGGCGTGTTCGCTGACGATGTAGCGATTCGCGGTGACGAGCCGCTTGATAGTGTCGAAGAGTTGCGGCATGCCGAATCAAGAGTGTGCCGCGGTTTTGCGCTTACGGATTCTTCTCTTGAAGGCGGTCCATAGCATTGGCGGCAGGCCAAGATACCCGGTGCCGAATGCGACGATGGGGAATGCCATGATGACGGCAAAGAAGGCGAACTCCTGTTCTACGTAGAGGAAGCGCATGTCCCACCAGCCGATCAAGGCGCCTATTCCGACACCTAACAAGAGTATAATGGTGGCGGCAGCATAGAACCATCGCCAGCGACGGTGAACCGGCCGCCAGAATGGTGTGCTCAGCGAGAACAGCAATAGGCCGAAGAAGATCAGCAGGCCGATACCCTCGAAACCGGCGAAGACGCAACTTGCAACGAACGACTTAGACTTCACATCCCATGGAATTCCTTGAAACTGTTTAACTACCATTGGAGTGATATGCCAGGCAAAGTATGCGAATACCGCCCCCAGTCCTGTGTTCCAGATGGTCGCTATTGCCAAATACCACCAAGAAGGTCGGCGATGGTGGCGTTCGAGTTCCGCTTCAATCACAGTGCGCTCGGAAAGGGCGCCACATTCAGGACAGCGAAGACGGCCACCTTGCTCAGGCGAGGACTGGATGTCGTAGCCGCAATCGGGGCAGGGAAGGGATGGGTCCATTACAGTCATTCAACCTTCATGCTAATTCGTCACCAACGTCCCCACGCGCTCGCCGGTGACGACTCTTCTGATATTCCCCTTCACCTTGAAGTCGAAGACCACGACCGGGAGGTTGTGCTCCATGCACATGGTGAGGGCGGTCAGGTCCATGACGCCGAGTTGTTTTTCGATGGCCTCAGCGAAGGTCAACTTCTCGTAGCGCGTGGCGTCGGCGTTTTTCTTGGGGTCGGATGTGTACACGCCGTCCACCTTCGTTGCTTTGAGGACGACATCCGCGCCGAGTTCTGCTCCTCGAAGTGCGGCACATGTATCTGTCGTGAAGAACGGGTTGCCGGTGCCTGCTGCGAGGATCAGCACGCGGCCTTTTTCGAAGTGTCGCAGCGCGCGGGCGCGGATGAAGGGTTCTGCGACGGCGGGAATGTCGATGGCGGACATGAGACGGGCCGGCTGGCCGAGGTTCTCGATCGCTTCGCGCAGAGCGACGCCGTTGATGACGGTGCCGAGCATGCCCATGTAGTCAGCGTTGGACTGGTGGATGGTGCCGGTCTCTGCGAGGACGCCGCCGCGGATGATGTTGCCGCCGCCGACGACGACGGCCACTTGTGGCGGCGAGGGATCAAGGCATCGAGGCATCGAGGGATCGAGTGCTTCGGGGTCCGAGGTCTCTCTCGATCCCTTGATCCCTTGATCCCTTGATCCCTTTCCCGATCGCACCGCATCCACGATCTCACCTGCAATCAGCGACAACTCTTCCGGATCGATGCCGAACTCGCCGGGCTTGGCGAACGATTCGCCGCTGATCTTGAGGATAATGCGTCGGAAGGGGCGTGAGGGAGCGTCTGCCATGAGTTGTAGGATAACAGGAGCCGCGATGTGCGGCCCAAAGTGAGTATCCTCAGGTCGATGAATGATGCGCAGCGTAACGAGCAGGCACGGCTCCGGGTGCAGCGCGCGTTTGTGCACTTTGCACAGGTCGCGGCTTCAAGTTCGCCGCTCTATGCGACGGTTTCGGAAGCCGTGGCGGATGAGGATAATGTTTGTGCGCTGGCAATGGAGGCATCGCAAGGGCAACCGGCGGTGAACATGGTCTTCGGCGCGGTGCATGACCTGCTGCTGCGCGGCGTGGCGCATGAGCTTGCGGAATTCTATCCATCGGTGGGCGGTTCGCAATTGCCGACTGGCGCAGGGCCGGTGTTCGCAGCGTTCTGTCGGGAGCACTTTGAGCAGTTGGCGGAGATCATTCGGAAGCGGCGGGTGCAGACGAATGAAGTTGGCAGAAGCGGCGTGCTGCTGCCGGCGTTTGCTCTCGCGCAGCGGATGATGGGCGGCCGGCCGCTGCATCTGATTGAGATCGGCGCGAGCGCGGGGCTGAATCTACTGCTTGATCGGTACGGGTTTCGGTACGAGTTTGCGGACGGGCGCGATGAGCCGATCGTGCTCAACGAGCAGTCGTCGGTGCAGGTGCGAACATGCGCGGCGAATGTGGCGCGTGAGGAGTTTTCGCGGTTAGTGGAAGGCGGGATTCGTATTGGAGGTCGGGTGGGCGTTGACATTCATCCGGTTGATGTGCGTGATGAGGCGGAGATGCGCTGGCTTGCTGCGCTGATCTGGCCGGATCAGCTCGAGCGAATCCACTTGCTGCGCAGTGCGGTGCAGGTGACGAAGCGCGAGCCGCCTGAGGTGGTTGCCGGCGATGCGATGGAGAGGGTTGATGGGCTGGTTGATCGTGTGGATCAAGGCAACGTGCCGGTTGTCTATCACACGCATGCGGTTTATCAGATGAGCCGGCAGTGGCGGGAGGCGTTTGGTGCGCGGATCGCAGCGATCGGGCGGCAGCGCGATCTGGTGCATGTGTCGGTGGAGTGGCTGGGCGATGACCCCGGGCCGCGCGTTTGGCTGAAGGGGTGGCGAGACGGCGCCGAAGCGGAGGTTCAACTTGCGTCCTGCGACCATCATGGCCGATGGATTCATTTTGAGGCAGGATTTGCCGGGTCCGCGTCACTAGGGAGTCTGTGGTAGAGGTTGCACCGGCCCGAACGAAACCGGATCAGAGATCGCGTAGTATGAATGAGCAGTGACGCACGTGCCTCACCCACCGCCAACGCCGGCCGGTTCCGAACAGGGGAGCCGCCGTATTACCGAACTCGAAGCATCGGTGAGCGAGTTGCGTCGGGTGTTGCGGCGGATCTACGCAGAGCGTGAGGAAGCGGCGAAACGTCGCCGTCGTCGGCTGTTGGGACTGGGTGCAGGCATCTCGCTGATCGCACATTTGATTCTGCTTCTTTACTTTGCATCGGTGCATCAAGGCGGGCGAAGCGATCAGGCGGGACAGCCGGCTCATTACGAGGTGGCGATTCTGCCGCTCACTGATCTGGATGAGCGAACGGAGTTCAATCTTGATGACCTGGTGTCTGAGCAGACCGAGGCGCTGGACGATCCGCTTGCGGATCAGCCGGCCGTTCTGGAGGAATCGGAGATGCCGGCCGGTGAACTGGAGGTGGTGGGGGATGGGCCGATGCCTGCGCTGGGAGGTGCGGGCGAATCGACCGGTGAGGATGATGCGCTCGGCGGGGCGGGGACTTCGTACTTCGGCGTCGCAGCGCGCGGAACGCGATTTGCCTACATCGTGGACCGGTCTGGTTCAATGATGCACAACGAGCGCATGCGGATTGCGACGGAGGAATTGATTCGTTCGATCGAAGCGCTGCCGGATTATGCGTATTTTTCGATTTTCATGTTTTCATCAGGGCCGCTTGCTGCGCCGCCTTCGCAGCGTGGATGGTTGCAGGCGAGGCGGAGCAACGTGCTTCAGGTGTCGCGGTGGCTGCGAGGCGTTGAGCCGACGGGCGGAACGATTCCGGCCCCGGCGTTTCATTATGTCTTTTCCATGGATGTCCGTCCGGACGTCATCTTCTTCATGACCGACGGCGTGATCGCCCCGGCGCATCTTTCGGCAGAGGAACTTGCCGGTTTCAATAAGCAAGGCAAGCGTGTGGTGATCAACACGATCGCGTTCGGCGATGATGGCAGTGAAGAACTGTTGCGGCAGATCGCGCGCGATTCGGGTGGCCAGTATCGTTATGTCCCGGATGGTGCGCGATGAAAGGTCGAAACGGCGAAACTTCGAAACTTCGAAACGTTGCTTGCGGCTTCGCGCTGTTCTCTTGCGCGTTCCTTTCGCCCACATTGGCGCGGGCGGCTGACATCATCGAACGCCGGGGCGACGATCCGCCGGTGCGTGGTGAGATTGTTGAGGTGAGCGATGCGGGTGTGCGCGTTCGATTGGAATCCGGAACGCCGCGCTGGGTGTCGTGGGATCGTGTGCGAAGCATCGAGGTGGAGTCAGCCGAGCATCGCGAGCAAGTGGAGGATTACCGAACGCTTGCAGAGGAGCTGTGGCGGGCGCGAACGCGCGTTGAACGCCGTGATACCGCGCTGGCCGAGTCAATCCTTGAGCGGTATTTTCAGCGGTTTCGCGGACAGACGCATGAAACTGCGCTGATCGTTTCGGAGGGGTTATTGCGATGTTATCTGGCGCGGGATGCGCGGGTGCTTGCGGTCATGCCTGCGCTGGAGACCGCGCGCTTGCGGGAGGCGGGAGTGAAGACGGTGAGTTACACGCTGCTCCCTGATGTGGTGGACGACGAGACGATGTTGTGCCCAGCACTTGCGCCGGTATGGGGCGGCGCGATCGGGTTGACCGGGCTTGAACGCGACCTCGCTTCGTATGATGCGCAGGGTAACGAGGTGATCGCTGCACTTGCGGGGCTGTACCGCAGGGCTGTGCAAATGGAGATGAATGTTAATGTCGGGGGTTCACTCATGCGCGTGGGTATGGTGCAGCAGCCGGGCGTCGAACTGCTCCGCGATCTCATCGGATCGGTAGGGGAGTCGAGTGATGGGCGGCAAGCGGCGAGGGGCCGGCTTGAGCGGCGGCTGGCGAGTGGCGAGTTTGCGGAACAAGGTGCGTGGATCGAAGCGTGGGCAAGGTACTTCGTGGGCAGGTCCATGCTTGGCGAACGAGATGAATTGGTGCAGAAGCGAGGTTTGATTCAACTCGCCCATTTGCCTGCGCGATTCGGTGAGAGCCAGCCCGCCCTGGCGGCGGAGGCGCTGGCGCTCCTGATTGAATGGCACGATGCAACAGACAAGGCCGAAGCCGCGGATTCGCTTCGGTCCGAGCTTGTGAGGCGATACCCGAATCATCCAGCTGCGCAGGCCACCGGGTCAGTTGGCATCAACAGCGCATCACCACGCAGGATTTCTGATAAGAAGCAATGATGAACCTATTCACTATCCATTTGGTCGCAGCGGCTCCGCTTGAAGGCGAGGGCGTTTCATGGCTGGAGATGATTCATCGCGGTGGCGCGGTGGGTTACTTCATTCTCGGCCTGAGCATCGTCGCGCTGGCGCTGGTGCTGGTGCATTTTGCGCAGATTCGGCGTAAGGCGTTGATGCCGCCGGGGCAAGTAGAGGATGTCGAGGCGCTCCTGGCTAAGGGCGATGTGGCCGGCGCGCTTCAGTATTGCCTTCAACCGGAGCATGACTCATATCTGCTGCGGATTCTTGCGCCGGGGTTGACGCGATATCAGAAGTCATCATTCGGCGCGTTCGAGATCAAGACCGCGATTGAAGAAGCGGGTGAGGATCAGACGGCCCGGCTGTATCGATCCACCGATGCGCTCGGCGTCATCGGGGCCATCGCGCCGCTTCTCGGATTGCTCGGCACGGTGCTTGGCATGGTGGGGGCGTTTGAGGCGATCTCACTCTCCGCGGTTTCAAACCATGAAGCGCTTGCGAGCAGCATCAGCATGGCGCTTGTGACGACAGTGATGGGACTGATCCTGGCGATTCCGTGCATCGCCCTCTTTACCTACTTCCGTAACCGGATCGATGCCTTTGCTTCTGAAGCCGGACTCGAACTCGAACGAATGATTCTGCACCTCGAAGCGCCCTCGTCGCCTGACCAGAATGCGGCTCTCTAAACGACAACATCCGGATCGCGTCATGCCGCTTGAGATTGCGCCGATGATCGACGTGGTCTTTCTGCTCATTATCTTCTTCATGGCGACTGCGCAATTTGCGCGGCTGACGCGCGCTGAGGTGAATCTGCCGCTCGAACCGGGCGAGCAATCGGAGGTTGCTGAGGAAGCAGGTGTTGTGATCAACATCACGAGTGATGGCCGCATTGTTGTGGCTGAAGATGCCGTGGATACAGTCGGTCTTCGCGCGATACTTCAGGAGGAAATGCGAACCCGGCGTGCGGGTGAGATGAAGGTGCTTGTACGAGCCGATCGGGAGGCAGATTCTGCTGCGCTCAATGACGTTGTCGTGCTCTTGCAACAGATGGGGTTGGGGACCGCTCGCATTGCGACGGAAGTTCCGCGTGGGAGGAGCGCCGGCCGATGAGAATTCATATCTCGAAGCGAAGGCGCCGCCTGGATCGGATCACGCTGAATCTGGCGAGCATGATCGACGTGACGTTTTTGCTTCTGATCTACTTTCTATTGACGACAGTGCTCGCCGTGCCCGAGGACCGACTAAACCCCATGCTGCAGGTGCAACGGGATGCGGCATCGGGTTCTCTTGCAGATTTGCAGCCCCAGATCGTCGAAGTGCGAATGGTTGACGGGTCGCCGGCCTATGCGATCGGCGGCCGGCTCGTGCGAACGCGCGGTGAGTTGTTCGAGATTATTGAGCCGTTGCCGAAGTCGGCGGGCGCATTCGTTCAGGTCTTCGATCATGTGCCGGTTGGATTTGCGATTACGGCAGTCCAGGTTGCGCGAGACGCCGGCTTTGATGATGTGACGTATGTGCCGGCTGAATGAATCGGTGGTGTAGAAGAGCCACGGCTGTAAGCGGCTGACAGAAGTGCTGAAGTTCTCAAGTCTTATGGCTCCGGTTTCGTTTGCAGAAGAAGATGTAGGTGGTACAGGCAGAATGCCGCAACACGATCAAGCCAACATCAGTATTCATCCGTGTTCATTCGTAGCTCCTCCCCGACTGCTGCGCAGAATGGTCGCAGTTCTCATCATCTCGGCGGTGATAAGTCATCCTACGGCGCATGCGGCGGACGGTATTGAGCAGTTCCTCGAACGCCATGGGCTTCACGAATTGCTTGCGACGCATCTGGAGGATCGAATTAATCAACTCGAGCCCGGTGAAGAGCGGGAGGAGGTCATCCTTCAGTTAGCGGAACTCTTTGCTCTTCTGCTGGAGAATGAGCGAGATGATGCCGGCCGCGCAGCGTTGGAGGAGCGGAGCAGGCGACTCTTAGGCGCCGCGCCGCCGAACACCGCCGATGAGCTGCGCCTTGCGCTCCTGCGCACGTCGTATGACCGCGCTGAGCGCATTGCAGAGCAGCATCGCTTGCGCTTGGCGAGCGAGGAGGAGGTCGCAACCGCCGTCGTGGACTTTGGCGGCATCATCGAGCAGTTGCATTCTCTTTCCGGGTATCTGGCGAAGGGCATCCAATCAACGAACGCGCGGCTGGCAAGGGCGAGCGGAGTTGAGGCGACCACACTCTTTGAGCGGCTCAATCGCCTTGAACGAATGCATGGCACCAGCCGTTTTCTGCTTGCGTGGTCGATGTACTACCGGGCGTATCTCACCGGCGAAAGCGATGTCTCGGGGGCGGAACTGCTGTTCGCCGAGATGTTGCAAAGCGACGTGCCGCGCCCGCAGCCGGAGGATGTCCCACTGGATCTGCGCGGCTTCGAGTCATCGGCTCGTTCGATCATCGGCATGGCGATGTGCAAGTCGCTTTCGAACGACAATTCAGCCATGGCCATGCGATGGCTCATGATCTTAAATGATGAGCAGACGGTGGCGTCTGTGCGATCACAAGCTCCTGCGTGGGCTCTTGCGGTGCGGCTTGAGCACGACGAGTTTCGTGATGCTGAGGAACTGCTGCGGCGTGAGCGGGAAGCGCGCGGCGGACTGCCGGCTGTTTGGCTGCGCATGGCGGCGGTGTGGGCGCTTGAAGCAGAGCGACGGGCTAGTGAAGCGCAGTCGCTTGTGCAGTATGTGATCGCACAACTGGCCGCTGCGGGTGAGCTGCAGCAGATTCACCGGCTTGCGGAACAATACGGTGCGGAGAACCTCGGCGCTTCTGCGGGCGGCTTCGCCATTCGCTATGTCAACGGGCTGATTCATTATCGCGATGCGCGCGATCTACAGAACAAGGCGCAGCACGATGAGAACGTGGTGCGCACTCTTTATGGGAAGGCGATCGAGGAGTTGACGGCCGCGCTTCGGGCGCGCGATGCCGGCGATCACATGGAAGCGGCTGCCGCATGCGGGCGACTCCTGGCGTGGGCGTACTACTTCCGTGGTGATTACCGTGAGGCGGTCATTCGATTTGAAGCGGCATCATCGGAAACCGCGGGTGAGGAAGCGGCTGAGGCGCTATGGATGGCCATCGTCGCAATGGATCGTCTGATTGAGACAAATAGTCCTGTTGAGGCGGCGGAGTTGACAGGGGCGCGCGAAGCGCTCGTGGATCGGTTTCTTGCGAAGTATCCGTCCAGCCCCCGCGCAGCAACGCTCATCGTCAATCGAGCAGGTAAGGTCGATGAGCTGTCTGATGATGAGATCACGCGCCTGCTTGCGATTGCACCGACGCACGATTCGTACCTCGATGCGCGGCGACGGGTGGCGCAAGCGTTGTACTCGCGCTTTCGCAAGGCGCCAACTGCTCAGAAGCGAACGGCAGCCGAAGCGTTCCTCGGCGTGGCGGTGCCGCTGCTGGATTCACCTGCGGCATTCAGCGGCGGTGGTGATGCCTCGGCTGCGATGCGACTGGTTGTGCATCTAAGGCGTGTCCTTGAGGTAGCGCTGCACGAGAGCGTCGCCAATCGCGCTGCCGCGATGCGCGCGTTGACGGTCTTCGGCGACGTTGAAGCGCATAACCCGGATGTTACGGTCCCCCATCATGATGAGATAGCGTTTCGCCGGCTCCAAGTGCATCTTTTGGATCATGACCACATACGGGCTGCGAAACTTGCCGACGCACTCGCAGAGAGCGATCGTAGCGGAGGAATCTGGCCGCGTCTGGCGTCACTTGCGATGTTTCAGTATGGTTACCGGCGGTGGAATACGCACGATGATGCATCACTGGACACGCTGCGCATGATCGTCCGCTACGGCGGGCGGGTACTGCGTGAGGTTGATCGAGAGCACATTGACGGCGATGTGTTGTCTCATTATGCCGCCGTTGCTGAAGCGGCGTTTGTGCTATGGAGCGATCATGGTGTAGAAGATGAAGGGCCGCGTGCGTTCTTTCTCTATCGGCGGCTTCTTCAGGATCATCCACGGAGCGCAACGTTTCTGCGTCATGCTGCGATCCTGGCTGGATCGCCGCAGTTTGAGGAGTACGAGTTCGCGGCGGAGTGTTGGCGAGCGCTCTCGGCGGGTCTCGATGCAGGGAGCAGCGCGTGGTTCGAAGCGCGGTATGGGCTTATGACTGCGCTACTCCATGTGGACGAGCAGCGCGCCCGCGTGGTCATGAATCAACATCGCCAACTGTACCCGGAGTACGGCCTGCCTCCCTGGGGCGAGCGGCTACGCGAACTGAGCGAACGACTTGACGATGGCGCTGCGGAGGGTGACGGATGAGCTTCGATCCGGTGCAACGTTTCCTCGGCGCGACCGCTGATGCAGAACCGCTCGATTTGCTGGGTCTGCGCGAAGCACGAACGCAACTTGACGTTGAAGAGGCGCTCCGTCGTCGCCTGGCGGACCTGTATAACCATCCCGACGGCCGAAGCGAGGATGCCGAAACCGCGCGCCAAGTTCTGCGGGAAGCGGCAGCCCGGCTGAAGGCGCAGCTGGCGGAACTCGCGCCGCGAACGGCGCCGAAGCGATCAACCCCTTCTCCGCAACTGACACCCTTCGATCGCACAGTGCTTGCCATCCTCATCGGAAGTGGGGGGTGGAATGCGATCAGCAGAGCGCGGCTTGTCGCACTGGCAGCGGCGCACGGAGTCTCCGGCGATGGGCTCTTCCGGGTGATTGCTGGGCTCGCCGGATACGCAAAGCGATCACGGTTCGACGTGCGGCGCGTGACTGCTCATCCGCGGCCTGTGTTGTCTTCGTCGGTCGCAAGTCCCTCCATCCCCATGCCTGACGTCAACTCCGGCGAGGAGCAGGAGGGGCATGGCTGGCGCACGTTCTGGTTATCGCTGCTCTTCGGATCGGTCGCAACGGTGCTCTCCATTGCGGTCATCAGCCAGCTGGCCCCGAAGATCGAACGGCGTACAGGAACAGATCAAGCTGCACTTGCGCCGATTGAACATGGGCCGCCGCCAACTCTGCCGGAGCAACCGGCCGCTGCGGACGCCGCTGCATCAGAAGAGGACGATATTCAACTGGTGGATTGGGGGATATTGAGATTCGGTCCTGATCGGTTGACGACGTTTCATGCACCGATACCGAACGAAGCGGTCGAAGCAAGCCGCTCATCGGAGACAGCGATATCCGACCTCGAGGGTGTGATCAGCCGCATCAACATCGCTGCATCGCAGCGCGGTGACCATCTCGCCGTCACTCAACAGCACATCTGGGACGAGGTGATCGATCAAGTGGGAAGCGCCTGGCCGCTGCTGGAGGAATCACAGTTGCGATCGATCGAACGAATGATGATCGAAGCGCTCTTCTCAAGTGCAGGTATAGCCGAATCGGACACCTACGAAAGGTTGCTCAAGGCGCTCGATCCGCCGAGCACGGTCCGCGATTTCGAGCCGCTTGACCTCTGGCGAGGCGCGTGGCGAACAGGAATGTTGGCCCGCATCGCCTTTCATCCTGACCTTCCCACTGGTATTGTTGAGTCGGGGCAGGCAAGGTTAAATGTCGCTCTGGATCGCCGGGCGGGGGACGATGCGTGGCTGAGCTTTACCCAGGCGGCGGCGGCCTGGCTGGATCTCACTGAGCCGGCCATCTTTGCGAAGCTGTCCGACGAGCATCAGGCCTTTACGCTCTGGGAGTTGTGGATTGCTGCGCACAAACGACTGGGTACGCGAGAGCAGATCAATCACGCGCTGCTTGGAAGCGTTAGAGCGATACTCGCTTCGAATCAACAGCTGCTGACCGAAGAAGGAACGGGAACGCCTGCGCTTGCAGTGCTCGGCCGTTTACTTGACGAAGCGGACTTTCAACGAAGCAGTCGGGCCCGGCAGCAGTTTCTCGCGTTGCTGGAAGACGATCAGGTTCCGCCGGAAAAAATCTGGGTTCTTACCAGTCTGTTGGCTCACTCGATGCAAGTGGCATGGTTCGGCGAATCCCTTGTTCTGCGCAACTCGGATCCGAAGGTGCGAAACCGGCTCCGGCAGGATATTGACGCGGCTTGGCCAAGTGAAGCGGTAGCCGCTGCGCCGGGCGCGACGCTTGGCCGGGAGGAACTCGATGAGCAGGCGTTAGAGACGCTCCAGCGATGGGTGCGAGACGTTGAGCGCTTGGAGCAGGAGCAGATCGAGGTTCATGATCAAGAGGCGCTGCTCCGGCAAATCGTGCAGCTCGCGCGTGCTGGTGAAGCGGCTGCTTACCTTGTGGCGCGAATGACGGTGCGAGCTGAGCGGCTGCTCGACAAGATCCAGCAAGGTGAAGACTTGAGCGCGAGGCAAGGGAAGGCGCCGAGCGAACAGCGAGCCGGCCGCCCGACCGGCTCGGAAGGTGGTTGGGCGACCGCGTACGAGGAATCAAAGAGCAGCGCTGCAGAACGAACGGCATTGCTTCGTGCGCTGCGCGCCAGCGCCGGCGGCGACCTCTGGCCGCGTGACGCCGCCACCGTTGTTTACGAGGCGTATCGCGGATCACCCAATGAGATTCGTAGCATTGCTCAGGGCGTCGTCCTCGATGCCTTCCGCAAGGGGCCGATGGTGGCGCAGGAGCTGCTCGATCAACTGGTTGACGTTCACCGCACGGCCGCCATTTCTGACTTCCTGTCTTCGTACACCGGCGTCTCGCTTCCGCCGCAACGGGATCAGGGCTGGATGATCGCAGCGCGACTCGCCTTGGTTGAACACCTTCTCGGTTTGCTCAGCGATGGCTCGCCGGAACTGGAACTGCGCGTTGACGAACTTGCAGAATCGTATGCTGGCGCAGTTCGAGCGCTCGAGGGCGCAGAAGGTGAAGCCATACATTCAATAGGTTCAGTTGAAGCGGAAGCCGCAGCTACGTTCGATCTGTGGCACACCCGAGCGCAAGCGTACGCCGCGAGCCGACTTGGTCAGGAACTCGCGAGAATCGACCAGCGGCACAGCGCGCGGATGAGTCTCGCTGAGGGGCCGATTCAACGGACAGTTGCTCTGCGGATCGGGACGCTTGAACTGATGGCCGCTGAGACGCGCGGTAAAGCGCTTGCAAGCTCAAGTCAATTGGGCGGGCTCGACCTGCGCATGTCGCATCTCATTGAGCGCTACCAAGAGCAGTGGCAGGCCGCGCCCGGTGTGCTGCTGCAGGCACTCTGGGTTGAGCGCGCAATCAACGCAGTTTGGCGCGTGCGACTGGATCCATCTGAAGGATTGGCGTCCACCGATTCGCAGTACGCCGCACCGCCTCGGTTGGCGCCCATGGCAGCGCACATGTTCTGGCTGATCACCTCGCCGACGCAACTTGCGATCGATACGGAGAACCCTTGGAATGACCGGCTTGAGGCGCTCGAACCCTCCCAGCCACTGGCATACTTCGAACTTGCTGAGGAGATTGCCGATGTGGAGCGATCGAGGCAGATGGTGGCGCTTGCCAAACATCTCTTTGCCCTGGCTGGCGCGCTTGATCCTGAGCGGCTCGGCCGCAGCTCGTGCCTCGCGCTTGCTGATCTGGAGGAGCAGCCGCATCACAAACGGCAATTCCTCGCACTGGCAGAGCTGCTCGCACGGCGGAGATCAAATTCCTCCATTGCGACGACTGATGCCGAAGCGCCTGACACACCGGAGCGCCGTGCCGCGGCGCTCGCCCTGGCAGAAGGCCTCAGTCATTATCGTCGTGGAAATGGTTCGCGCGCAGCACAGATCATGCGCCGCGATGAAGTACTGCTGTTGATGCAATCCGTGGAATCCGCATTGCCTCGGCGGAGTGTTGATGCATTTCTCAAGGAGGTTGAAGCGGAGCGGCGCAGACCGAAGATTGATAAGGCGACGCTGATCCGTCTAGTGCAGGTTGAACAATTCTTATTAGGAGCCGAGCCGGCCGGAAGCGCCGCGTGGGCCACGGAACTCACCTTCACCGGGGGGCAGCCACTGATCGAGGTTGATCCAACGCGACTTGATCAGGCGCTCGGCGCCGATACGGCGCGGCCATTCTGGCGCGGCGGCGCATGGCGTGAAACACCGGAGTAGGCAGTGTTCATGCAGTGTGAACTGATCGAGAATCAGCGGCGATCAAAGCGCCGAGCGCAACAGGCGCAGCCAATTACCATACGCAAAGCCGTGTATGTCCGCTTCATCCCAGCCGCATCGCGTGAGTTGATCGGCAAGCCGGTGAATCGTTTCAGGTCGAATGTTCTCTGGTAGATCGCGCGGTGCGAATCCGCCGTCCATATCAGAGCCGAGTGCGACGCCGCGGCGATGCCCGAGGACTGAGCAGATGTGTTCGACATGGTCGATCGCTTGTGCGATTGTCGCCTTGCCTGTGGGCGTAATGAAATCACTGAAGAGGTTGAGACCAATGACGCCGCCTCGCTCGCCGATGCGCGTGATCTGGTCATCGCGCAGGTGGCGCTGCTGATTGCCAGCCAGGGCTCGGCAATTGGAATGTGTGGCGACAATGGGGCCGCGCGCGATGGCGAGCAGTTCATCAAGCGCTTCATCGGCGAGGTGTGACGCATCGTGAATGATGTGCAGTTCGTCCATGGCATGGACGAGTTCACGGCCGGCCTCCGTGAGCGGGCCGTGCGCAGCCATGGCGTTGCCGCCCGCATAGCGCGTGCCCATCGCCCATGTGAGACCGATCATGCGAACGCCGCGATTGTGCCACTGCGCAAGGTGCCGTGCAGAGCGAATCGGATCGGCCCCCTCCATGAGAATGACGACTTTGAGCGCCTCGTTCTTATGTTCGAGGTCACTGCCGCTTCGAACAATGGCGAGATGGCCTTCGGCTTCAAGTTGCTCATAGACGTCGAGTTGTCTAAGTCCCGCCGCCTCCGCTGCATCAAGATCGTCACTCGAGGGATAACACCACGGTTCGTTTGAAGCGCGATTCGGTTCGGTGAAGATTGTGGCGAAGACGAGATTGATACTTGCGGCCCGAAGTGCGGGCAGCGAAACGCAGCCGGTATCGGGGTCTTCCACAGCCGATCGAAGATCGCGGCCGGTCAGTGCGAGAAATGCAAGATCGAGATGGCCATCAATCCAGAACACCGATGCGCGCCTCAGGATGACTTCCGCCTTCGCGAACGCGGCTTTGTGGCGGCAAGTCCGCCACTGATGGTCAGTGAGGTTCTCTTCTGGCTGCGCAGTGGTTGGCTATCGGGATCTGCAGTCACGTCTGCGATCGAAGTCGTGCGGAAGGCCTGTTCGGCAGCAGCCATGGCGTCATCAAGCCGCTGGTGAAGCGGACAAAGTTGATGGCGATGCGCCGGCAGGCCCAGTGGGCAGGCAAGGATGCGTTTCGGGGGATCGACCGCAGCCATGACGTCGTAAACGGTCATGAGTTTCGGATCGCGGTCAAGCGAAAAGCCGCCGCCGAGGCCGCGTTGGGCACGGACTATGCCGTGGCGCGCGAGATCCTTGAGAACCTTGGCGAGGTAGCCGGCCGGCACCTTCGTGGCCTGAGCGATCTGCTGCGTCGTCCGCGACTCACCGAAGTGGTAGGAAAGATCGACAACAGCTCGAAGCGCATACTCCGTGGTCTGAGATATCACACAATCATTCTAGCAGAAACTGAACATCGACATCCGTTGGACGCGTCTTGGTTCATATCGCGCAATGTGCCGATCACGGACATTGCCCCCACGCGCCAAGCAGCGTGAGAAGGTCAGCAACGCCGACTGCGCCATCGCCCCCCGCCGGCGCAAGGTCGGCTGCGCATGGCTGCGGCTGCCCTGCACAATCGCCCCACGAGCCAAGCAGCGCGAGCAGGTCGGCGACGCCCACCTGACCGTCGCCGCCTTCAGGAGCGAGGTCGGCCGGGCAGTCTACTTCGACTTCCCTCGTTACTGTCATCGTGAACTGGCCGTGCGCGCCTTGATATCCGCTGATGCGAATGTAATAGAGTACATCGGACTCCACTTCAAAGGTCAGCCGCGACGCCAAGCCGCCGGTGCCATCGTCATCACAGGCGATCTGGTTCGAGGCATCGCCGGGGCAACCGGTATGAACGGAAAGCACGGTGTCAAAGTTCGAACCGGTGAGATCGATCGTGTACATCCCTGCGTTGCTCGGGAAACCGAGATAGGTGAACCACACATCAGGTCCGGTGGCAATCGAGCAGCCGGCCGCGCCATCGACTGTCGCAATCGAAGTGCAGCCGTATCGCACCGTGGGCTGATCGGGGCTCACACCGATGGACGGGGCGTCACTGCACACATCACCGCCGGTTGCGAACCCGATGTCCTCAATGACATACGCCGCCCCCGCATCCGCCGCGCCTGCAAAGTCATGCGTCGGATCACCCGCGACGATGGCATCCTCGGAGATCCCGATGGAGATTGCATAATCATCTGTTGCTGCAGCAGGCGCTTGAAAGGTGCCGGTGTGCTGCCACTCACCACCGCCATGGGTCGGATTGAATCCAATGGCTGTGAACCGGTACACACGGCCGGCATTGTCGGCTACGACCAACTCTTCACCATGGGCCGCGATGCTCGATCCGAACCGCGCGCCCGCAATAGGACCGCCCGGCGCGAAGATGGGACCTGTAACGGTCCATTCTTTGCGATCCCAGTCGAAGTCGCACACGTAGATCGCACCGGCGTCCTGAAGAATCGCAGCGTCATGACCGGGCGCGCCGACGATTACCTGGTGAGCCGTCATCGAAAGCGCGTAACCGAACTGCGCGCCGCTTTGCCTGTTGGCCGGAGGCGGCATCAGCACGGTTGACGTGCCGTGCGTGGCATGAACCGCGCCCAGGTCGGTGAAGCCGCCGAAGTCATACCATGGCGCACTCGCAGCGAATGTGTAGGTTCCGGCGGCATCAACAGCCCATCCAAACAGACTGTTGGCCTGCGGCGGGTACAGGAACCAGTCCCATGCATCCTTGCCCATCCAGACCGCCTCCACGAAGTCGAGGCCCCATGGTTCATCAATGTAGTGGTAGACGATACCGGCATTGCTTTCATCGTCGAAGTCGAAGTACGGAGAGGCAATGACCATCGCGTCATCCGACACGGCAACGGAATGGCCGAACTGCTCTCCGGCCTGAGGAGAGAGCGGCGTGAACGAATACTCAAGTTCCCAGTTGACCGTTCCAGGAATGAACGCGTTGTTTCGATATGCATACGCGCGCCCTGACGCGGGCGTCCCATCGAACATAGTGAACTTCGCGCCGGCGATCAGCCAGTCGCCTTCCATCGCAACGGAGCAGCCGAACAGATCATTTGCAACGACTTCGGCCGGCAACAGTTTCAAGTGCTCTGCAAACACCCCCGATTGATTCTTCCGGTACACATAGACCGCGCCCGCGTTCATTCCTTCCGCGTTGTCATCGTTCGGCGAGCCAACGGCGACCATGTCGCCAGACGCAGTGACTGCGCTCCCGAAAGCGTCAGTCGCGGCCTTGTCGGACGCGGAAACCCACTGGTGATCGCCGCATTGACCGAAGGCGGGCAGAGCGGCGACACCGAACGTCGTTAGTGCTGCGAAAATGAGCTGCGGACTGAGCGATGATGGGCGTGCAAACTGCATGAAAGGTCTCCAAGAAGGGGGTACTCGGGCACACGACATCGAGGCGTCTGCCCGCGTTTTCATTTCAACTGATGACGAGCGAAACTTCTGATAAGCACAGTTCCCCCTGATGCCTCCTGTCCGGCAATGGCGGACCTGCCCGGTCAGAACCCGGTTCAGACGAGGGTGCCGCCACCGCGCTGCCGCATGTAGTGCCGCTGCGAGTGGCTTCGCAATCGCCGACCTGCTTCGGTTGTTCCTTCACCGCATCTCCGCCTGAGGCGGCGATTCTACTGGTCGATGTTTCCACGCGAAAGGGGGCGCTTCTAAGAAAAACAAAAAAGCAGATTGGCGCCCCGCCTTTCGCGGGTCGCCAATCGTGTTCCGTCGATGCATCCAACGCCGGGTTAGAACAGCAACTGCAACTGGCCGCGGACAACGATTTGTCCGTCATCGCCCGGCCGGTCTGTGCGCCAGCCGGCGATATCCCCGCCGGAACCGATGAAGCCGTCGCCCCATGATGCGTTGACTTCGTTCAGCGCGAACCCGACGTCGCCGGACAGTTTCAGACGCTGGCCGGCGATGTAATGGTTGAAGCCAGCGGTAACGATGCTCAGGTCCGCCCCCGCCATGTCGTCATCGCCCCATTCATAGCGTGCGACGATCTCCCACTTCTCGTTGATGAAATACCCGCCTTGAATGACCGCGCCGTACTGATCGAGGTTAACGCCGGGTCCGTCGATGTGCCGGCCGACGACATAGGCGAAGATGTTCGCGCCTCCGAAGGCCAGCGAGCCGTCGAGTGTCCACTGGAGCACTTCCAGTTCGGTCATGGTCGTGCCGTACTCGCCTCTCTGGTAATGCAGCGCGCCGCCGACGAGAAAGCCGAACGGATCGCCCGGCGGGCTCGCGAACTGCGCGAACTGATCCCACGTACCTGCAAGCAGCAGTTCGACGCGGCCGGTGAGCGAGTAATCCGTCGATGGCGCGAGTGCCGGCGTGTTGAAGCCACCGGTCGCCGGGTGACCGTCGGTGAAGCCGCCGGTGAAGTGGAAGAAGTCGTTGCGGTAATCGACGGCGACGCCCTGCGTCCGGCCGGCACCGAACTCCTGATGCACCAGCGACCGCTCGACCGCCTGCTGCTGTGTTTCCACGACCATGAACTCGCGCAGCATCGGCACGCGGAACTGTCCGGCAAGGAATGTCCAGCCGTTGCCGAACACGTGCCCAATGAAGGCATCTTCGAGGAAGAACGTGCCGCCGTCGCGATTGAAATTGCCCTGCACGCGGTAGATCCAGTTGGGATTGACGACGTGGCCGGTGAAGATGAGCTGCGTGCGCGTGTTCTCAAAGCCGCCGCGATGACGATCGCCATGGCTGACGAACATGTCCATTTCATCGAGGATGTCCGGCGGGTCGCTCTGGTGCGAATACATGTACCGGACCTGCACGTTGCCTGCGATGTTGAGGCGGAAGTTGCCGTCAGTTGAACCGATGTAGAAGCCATTGTCCCAGCCGGCAGTGATGGCGGAGTCGAGCAGCGAAGCGCGGGTGTCGGCGTCAGCGAGGACATCGTGCACGAGGCCTCGAATCTCGGCAGCGCGCTTCTCTGTGAGCCAGTTGTCATCGCGCGCTTCATACTCAGCAAGTCGCTGTTCGAGTGAAGCAATGCGCTGGTTGAGCGATTCGATGTGCGCATCGTCGGCGGTTGCGGTAAACGAGCTTGCCAGCGGAGCGATTGCGAGCGTGAGGAGAGCAGTCGTTCCTTTCATCGAGAATGCCTTTCTTCTTTTCCCCTGATGCAGGGTGGTTTAGTGGATGAGATAGAGCAGTGGGAACAGGAAGATCCAGATCAGATCAACAAGATGCCAGTACAGGCCGGTCAGTTCGACGGGAGTGAAGTAGCCGGCGGTGAACGCGCCGCGTGTGGACAGCAGAAGCAGCCAGGAGATGACGCCCATGCCGATGAGCACGTGGATGCCGTGCAGTCCGGTGAGCAGGTAGTAGATGCCGAAGAAGACGTGAGCGTTGGCGGGGCGAGGAATCTCCGCATGCGCAGTGTCGCCGGCATGATCGCTGCTCACTGCTGCAAAGGCAGCGGATTGTTCGTCGTACACCTCAACTAGACCGCTCGGCGCTTCAGCGGCAAAGGGGATAGACGATTTCAGGATTCGGAACTCTGGTTTTGGTGCAGAAAAACGCTCGCCTTCTGCGGCCGCAACCTCTTCGCCCTCCGTCGAAACGTTCTCGCCGGCTCCCGTGTCGCTGCCGCCAGCGGAAGGCGGCTCGAACGAGCGGATGTAGGCGACAATATCGAGGAGCTGATCGTCCTTGAGCATCGGGTTTCCACCCTTCGGCGGCATCTGCACCCCGGTGCGGTTGACAGGGTCGAACGGCATGCGACCCTGCTTGATGAAGGCGACAAGTTCTTCATCGGTTTTCGAGCCAATGAACTCACTGCCGCGAATGTCGAAGGCCTGCCCCTTGACGCCTTCGCCACGTTCGCCGTGACAGGCAATGCAGGTGCCTTCGAAAAGGCCCTTCCCGATGTCGGGATTGCCATGCGCAGGGATTGACGCGGCGATGACTTCGTCTGACCGGCCATCATCAGTGACGAGGACGCCACCGCTCGCGGTCGGGCCGTAAAAGCCCATGCCCCAGACCTGACCGTGCTCGATCTTGTGGCTGTACTCAACATACTTGATGCCCATGAACGTGGCGCCGCCCATGAGCGTGAGCGCGAGCATGGCGACCAACCCGCGCCGACTGCGCAGCTGTGCATAACGCACCGCGAAGGCCATCGTCATGCTGCTGAGAATCAGCACGGCTGTGTTCACCGCGCCGAGCGTCGTGTTCAGGTACTGAGCCCCGTACTTGAAGAGTTCAGGATGATTGCCGCGGTAGACCGCATACAGCACGAACAAGCCGCCAAAGAAGAGCAGTTCCGTCGCCAGGAACAGCCACATGCCGAACTTCGCTGCCTCGTACTGTTGCGACTCCGTCTCGTAATGATGCTGCAGATGCGGCGGGTGGTGGTTCGCGTGCGGCGATGCGTGCGCTTCGCCGTTGAGCGCGCCCCTGCCGATGTCGGGCGGCAGTTGCGGCAGGCGCGGACGAGTGATGGTTTCGGAAGTGTCAATGAAAGTAGTCATCGCTTTACCTCAAATGCGAAGGACGCACGGCCGAGCGGTCGCTCATCCTCCTGAACATCAACATGAACAAGCCATGGCCCCGCCATGGTGAAATGAACAAGGCCGCGAAAGAACCCCTCGCCCCGGTGCGAGGGGTCTTCGTTTCCAGGCGAGCCGTGACCCATGCTGGGCATTTCCGGCTCAACCTGAAGCGTCACGTTTGCGGCGGGAGCCCACGCACTGCCGCTGTCTCTTCTCTCCACAATCACATCAAAATCATGCCGGCCGGGCGGCAGAATCTGCGGTACTGCCAGTGAAAGTCGAAGTTCACCGCCATCGTCAAGAGTGATGGTGTGCTCGCTCGTGAGCGCCGTGTTAAAGTCACCGCCATCGAGCGCGCTCACATGGAGCGTTCCTTCCTGGAAGCGGCGACGAGCTTCCCCAAGCGTGATCAAATCACCGCCGGCTTCGCCTTGGACGGCTCGCGCTTCATCAAGGGATGCCAATGCCGCAAGGCCGAAGGCCATCGGCGTGTGAATGTCTCTGCTGTGGACGAACTCTGCCTCGGATGCGTCGAGCCATTCACTGCCGGATTGATGCCGCACGTAGCGCGCGAGAATCAGAGCATCCGGATTGGCGGCTTCATATTCGAAGATGCAGCCGATGTCGTCGAAGACGAGCGACTCATACCGGCCGCGCTGATCGAGCGTGATGAGCGCAGCGGCGTAACGGTCGTCATTGACGATCATGCGACAGACCGCGCATTCATCCTCGCCGTAGCGAACGACAGGCGGCTTGATCGTGTCCTGCCGATCGCAACCTCCGAGCGTGAACGCCACAGAGGCACAGAGGGCACAGAGAAGCGCGGGTGTTGTGTGTTTGAGCAGAAGCATTGTGGTCAGGGCCCAACGTCAGGGATCGCTTTTTTTATCAGATCAGCTGTCCTTCATTTCTCAACAAACTTGGTTGAATTCTTCATCACTCTGCGCTCTCTGTGCCTCTGTGGTGAGGGCTTTAGGATGCGCCTCGCCATGTGAAGAGCACGTGCGCAATGGCGAGCGGGACGATGATCCATGCCGCGAGGATGGATGCGAAGATGGCGGTGAGCGCGTTGCCGTACTCCTGCGTGGCGTAGATGCCGGCTGGACCGAGCACGTCGAGAGATGCAGAGATCGACGAGAGCGCTGCCATCTTGAAGACGGTGAGCGGATTGATGATTGAAAGATGGAAGAGTTCCTCGATGCGCAGGTGCATGACGATGGCGGAGCCCATCAGGCCGAGGTCGCCCACGAAGACGAGCCCGAGCCAGAGGAAGATTGCTGCGCCGATGGCGACGCTTGCCTTGCGCGTCACGGTTGAGATCAACATGCCGACGCTGAGCATGCCTAGTGCAAGCACAAGGGAGATCGCAATGAGCCAGATGAAGGCGGCGATGTCAGTCGAGCCGCCCTGCGGCGCTCGCAATGCCATGATCGATGCGCTGAGACCAAAGCCCAGTGAAAGCGACGCGACAAGTGCGATTGCGAGGCCCACATACTTGCCAAGGAGCAGTTCGAGTTTGGTGATCGGCTGCGCGAGCAGGTACGAGAGCGTGCCGCGTTCGCGCTCGCCGGCAATGCTCGATGCCCCGGCCGTCAACGCCATCAGCGGCACGATCAGAATCACGAGGTTAATGAGAGACGCGGCGGTGCGGCCGAAGCCGGCGAGACCCTCCGTGCCGGTGCCAGCCATGGAGAGAAATGCCAGGCCGAGCGCGAGCACGGTGAAGGCGATCGTGTAGAGCAGGAACCAGCGATTGCGAAGCGAATCGCGGATCTCCTTGCGCGCGAGCGTCCAGACGGTGTTCAGCCACGGATGAACACGGATGGACACGGATGGGATGGATATCGCTTGGGTGGACATTGCAGTTGCTTCTGTGATCGATCGTCGTTCTGTGTGAACTGGATGGGACACGGTTCTTCTTTCGATTGCTCTATCGGTGTTCATCCGTGGCTCCACCGCCGCTTGTGAGGTCGAAGTCGCGGACGTTGATTGATGCTTCAGTGAGGATGCGGATTGGCTGCGCCTTTTCGTTGGGGGCGACGTCGATGAAGAGTCCGACGCCGTTGCGGCGCGCCGCATAACCGTGCGTGGACAAGGCGCTTAATGCATCGGTGATCCGACCGGCGTCGAGGGTGACGTGCAATGTGCAGCGCAGGCCGAGCGCCTCCGCAAGTTGATCAGGCGCGCACTCGACTTTGCGTCTGCCCTTTTCAAGAACGATGACGCGATCGGCGAGATGCTCGACCTCATCGAGCCGGTGCGACGTAAAGAGAATGGTTTTGCCCTTGCGCTTCTGCTCACAGAGCAGGTCCAGGAAGCCGATCTGCGCTGTCGTGTCGAGGTTCGAGGTGAGTTCATCGAGAACCAGGATCGGCGGATCGGCGAGCAGGGCGAGGGCAAGAGCCATGCGCTGCTTCATGCCGCCGGAGAGTTCGCGGATGCGCTTGCGGCCATGCCCTTCCAGGCCGACTTCCTCAAGCACTTCCTGCGGCCGATTGCCCGGCGCGCGGCGGAGTTTCGCAAAGAAATGCAGCGTCTCGAGCAGGCGCAGGTCATCGTGAAACGCGAGTTCCTGCGGCACATAGCCGATGATCTGCCGGGCTTTCTTGCCGGCTGAGCGAATGTTCATGCCGGCGAGTTCGATGGTTCCCTTGCTGCGGAGCAGACCGAGGATGCAGCGAATGGCAGTCGTCTTGCCGGCTCCGTTGGAGCCCCACAGCGCGACGGCTTCACCTCGCTCAACGCCGAAGGTGAGCTCGTCAACCGCCCGGTAGCGGCCGAACGTCTTTGTCAGATTGGTTACGCGAATCACGTTAGTTTCCCTTCACACCAGCCGCTTGCGGCTTCGCGCCTGCAAGGGCAAATCCAGCAACAGAGAGCAGCACGATGGCGACCACGGAAATCGCGCCAGCGTTCGATTTGGTCTCAACAACAACATCCGCCCGCACCGGCCGCATCAGCGGCGCATCATCAACAAACAGCGGTCGCGGCTTCACCACCGGAAACGCCTTCGCCGCCATCTCAATTGCCTGCTGCGCGGGACTGAACAGGAGCAGACGCAGTCCCGGCTCGCGATCCATGAGATTGTCCCAGAGAGATTCGGCCTGGTATGGCAGATCGCCGATGCCGTTGCCTGAAGCGTCAAAGCCGCGGTAATCACTCCAGTAGTTTCCGCGATCGTCGTGTGTGAACTCGTTGCCGCGCATCTCGCCGCCGCCCCAAATGGCGACTTGCTGATGGTTCTCGATGAAACTGTTCTCAAAGACCGCGACGCGGCGAACTGATGGCTGGAACGCGATGCCTACATCGTTGTAGGCGAAGACATTTCGCGTGAAGCGATCCATCTCGGGTAGATACACCGGCGGATTGTCAAGATACGCGCCGACGCGATTACCGACGATGAGGTTGTCCTCGATCACCATGCCCTGCATGTCCTTGACGCCCAGACCGTATCCGCTCGGACCACGGTTGCGCGCGAAGGTGTTCTTACGCAGGATGAGGTTGCGGCTGTACATGAGGAACGCACCCACGGAGTTTTCGGTGAGGATGTTGTCCTCTAGCACGTTGTCGTGGCTGTACATGAAGTGCAGCCCATAGCGACTGTTTGAAACGTGGTTGCCGATGAGGTGCACGCGGTCTGAGTACCACATGACGATGTCACGCGAATCGATGACCGTATTGTTCACGATGCGCGAATCGTGACTGTTCCACAGTCGAATCGCATCGCCTCGCCGCGCGATGTGAAGGTCCTTGCCGCGAATCGTGTTACCTTGCACAAGCCCGCGCTGTGAACCGTGGAGTGAGATGCCGTAGAGGGCGTCTTCAATGATGTTGTTCTTGATGACGACGTCGTGGGCTGCAACCTTGATGCCGGTGTTCTGCCGCTCGAGGTTGGAGCCGGAGTTGCGAATGGTGAGACCGAGAATCGTGACGCCTTGCGCGGTGATGTGCACGACGTCACCCTCACCCGCGCCGTCAAGGATCGCCTGGGTGCTCTCGCCTTCGAGCGTCATGGGTCGATCGACGAGGAACGGCCCGCGATGCACGCCGGCGGGGATGAGGATGACGTCGCCTTCATTTGCGGCGTTGATAGCTGCTTGCAGATTGAAATCCTGCGCTTCTGCGCGAGCGGGATTTCCCACAGAGGCACAGAGGACACAGAGGAGGGCTATGGAATGGTGTTTTGCGAGATGTCGCACTCTCCGGTGGTCAGCGATCGTCGTATCGCTCTCGCCGGATCGCTCTTCTCTGTGTTCTTTGCGCCTCTGTGGTGAACTCTTCTGTCGCTGTGAATCGACGAGCGGTTTGAATGCGCGGCGGTGAAAGAAAAGCCCCACGATGACGACTGCCGATGCGATGACCGCCATCCACCAACCGGTGTTGACCTCCGCGATCGTTCGGAAATTGCCGATTACGCCCTCTCCGAGAATCGGAGGGGTGAAGGGCTTGATGGCACTGGATAGGGGCGCCTTCGGGTCAAGGTTCTGGCCGAAGTGATCCATCCACAGGTGCAGATCAAGGAGGAATCCAGCTGGAAAGAGCACTGCGGGAACAGCAAGCAGTGCGGCCCAACGGGAATGCACCACAACCGCAGCTGCGATGAGTGTTGCCATGACCAGGACAAGCAGCATTGATGTTGAGCGCTCGAGCTGCGCCGCTTCTTCAAGAGGCCTCATCCCGATGTAGTGATTGAGCAGGTCGATTTCCTTGACGTCGCCTTCGAGGCGGTTGAGATACGCTTCAACATGGAGACCCTTCGGATACTGTGGCGCGTAAAGCGTCATCCCCCAGTAGGGCTCGGTATATGAAGCGAAGAGCAGCGCAGCCGCGATGATGAAAAGAATCATCGGCAGGACATAACGCCATCGACCGACACCTGGCGCTGTGTCAGGCACGCGCGGGCCGAAGAACGATTGAAGGAGGCGTTTCATCATGGCTGGGTCTTGGCGGAATCGTGAAGACGAGTGAAGAAGGAACGAGCCACGCCGAAGGCGGCGAAAGCGGGGACGTGTGTTTCCACCCGTCCCCGCGGGTGTGGAGGGTGGTCTGTTATGACCGCGGTTTGACGATGAGGTAACCCATCATTTCCAAGTGCAGCGCTGAGCAGAACTCGGTGCAATAGAACGGGTACACACCGGCCTTATCGACGGTGAACTCGACCTTCTGGTATTCGCTCGGTTCAAGCGAAAGCGAGATATTGAAGCCAGGCACCATGAAGCCGTGCGTGGCATCAAGCGCGCGTTCGATGTTGGTGATGTGCCAGATGATGTGGTCGCCTTCCTGCACTTCAATGTGTTCAGGCGTGAAGTGACTGCGTATCGCACTCATGTAGATTTCGACGGTCGAGCCATTGCGGACAATGCGCTCCTCACCCTGTTTCGGCGTGCTGGGAGCAACGGCCTGCGTATGTGGATCCCAGCCGACTTCCGGGTAGACCTGCCATGGATCGAGCAGGTCGGCTCGAATGATTTGAGCGTAGTGCGGCTCGCCGATGCCCATCGGCATGTCGTAGATCACCTTCATCGAATCACCCGTCTGGCTGATGTCGATGAGTTGGAGATTCTGCGGTAGTAGGGGGCCGACGTTGCTGAAACGGTCAAGGGACCATTTGTTCAGCGAGACGAGATACTTGCCCTGAGGATTGCGACTGTCGCCGTGCGTCGTCGCAAGATGGCCGACGTTGTAATGAACGCTGGTCTTTCCGACGAGCGACCATGGCCGCTCTGGATTCAGCCGGGTGTACTCGCCCCCGAGCGTCCAGCGGGCAATCGCACTGTCGAGGAAGAGTGAGGTGTAGGCGTAGCCCTTGTCATCGAACTGAGTGTGCAACGGACCCAGGCCGACTTCGACGCGCGCTTCGACGACGGCGTCAAAGTCGAGCACGGGTACGCCGAACGTTTCGGTGGTCCAATTACGACTCTTGATTGCATTTTGGATCTTCTCGAAAGAGTAGATCGTCACGTGTGGATCGAGTTTGCCGGAGACGACCAGGTAGTCACCCTTTGGCGCGACATCGACGCCATGCGGGCTCTTCGGCTCTGGAGCGAAGTAGAGCAGTCCTTCGTCGATGGCGGTCTGGAGCGAGATGACGGGGAAGTCATTCACCCGGTCGAACTTGCCGGCTTTGAAGACTTCGACCGCCTTCTTCCAGTTGATGATGTGAAGGTAGTCCATATCGTTCTGCGACACACCGGCCTCGAACGGTGGATTCCCCTTCTCGATGCCGCCACTGGCCAGTTCTGTGTTGATGGAGTTGAGGAACATCCACCCGTCGCTGGGGCCCCAACCCACTTGGGCAAGATCCTGCCAATAAGGGGGCAACTCAATGGCAAAGGACTGGTTGATGTTGATGCGGCCGTTCCCTCTGACATCCTCGCCGCGATCGAACTTCCAGAAGGTGACGTGGCCTCGGTAGCGCTCCTTGTATTGCTCAATCGCAGCGTGTTCCCAGGCGAGCGGGTGACCGTACTGCCCGCCTTGGATGATGTACTCCGTGTCAGGTGTCGCAAAAGCGCCGCCGTGGTCGCTGATCGCGATCGGGTTCTTAACGATCTGCTTGGTTTCGAAATCTCGCAGGTCAATAAGGGCCATTCGCGCATGCGCTTTGTCTGCGATGAAGAGCCACTGGCCGTCGTACTCACCGTTCGTTCGGGAGAGGCCTGGATGGTGGGTGTCGCCCCATGTCATGGTCTTGCCGTCGATCGCGCTACCTTCGAGGATCTCGTCGCCGACGCCGAGTCCCCATCCCTGCCAGGATTCGGGCGTGTACACAGCGATCGAGCGGAGGATGCGCATCGAAGGAATGCCAATGACGAACACTTGCCCCGCGTGCCCGGACGAGGCGAACATGAGGAATTCATCGTGGCGACCGCTGGGCATGTAGGTCTTGAGCGCGGCAACGACATCGTCAGGTGAGAGTTCGCGATCCTGAGCGATCTTGCGCGCATCTGCTGAAAGCCCGGAGCCGCCATTGCCACCGGCGGCGCTTTGGCTCCCAGTCTGCTGGACGGAAGAACCGTTGGGCTCGCCGCGGCCGCAGCCGGCCAGAAGCAGGCCCAGGGCGAGGGAAGTGAGGATCGGCTTGTACATGGTTGGGTTCCTTTTGGTGGGCGAGAGAAGCCCGATCGACTGTGAAGAGGTCCATCAGACTAAATGGACCTTTATCTCCAATTTAGCACTATTGTCGTCCGGGTCAAGGGGCCTGAGCAGGGAATTTGAGAAAAATTTCACAAATAGGGCCGGGTCCGCTCTCCTGCTGGAAAAAGTCGCATGCAGGTGTTTGACGAGGTGCAAAAAGGCGATATAGTAGAAACAGATATTCTTATCCGGTTTCAGCCACCCATGCTATCACAGACCGCCGAATACGCCCTTCGCGCCGCCGTCTACCTCGCCGAGGTCGACCCGGAGCCGCGCACTGCGCGGCAGATCGCAGAGGCGATTCAGGTGCCGCCGGGCTACCTCTCCAAGGTGCTTCAGGCGCTTTCCCGGGCTGGATTGGTGCAGTCGCAACGCGGCTTGGGCGGCGGATTTCGCCTGGAGAAGCCGGCCACGGAGCTGACGGTGCTTGACATCATCCGTGTTGTCGATCCCTTCCGCCGAATCCGGTCGTGTCCCCTTGAGCTTCCCGAGCATGCCGACCAACTCTGCCCTCTGCACCAGCAACTGGATGACGCCATGGCGGCCATCGAAGCGAGTTTCCGCAGCGCGACAATCGCAGACATGGTGCGACAGCCGGATAACCAAGGCCGCCCCACGTCAACATTCTGCTCCGGCACGTGCGAAGGAAGCTGTGGCAGCGCATCAAACAACGGTCTGAATGATGAGGCCCGGTTGAACGGAAGCGGCCGACCGCCGCGCTTCCCGGACTCAAAGCGGCCGGGCGACAGAGCGATACCTCCCAAACCAAAGGACACTACATCCCAATGAACTGCGCATCGCCTTCCAATGGGTCACTGCCGATTCATCCGGACATGAAGCCGGACACCATTTATCGGCGTTTCTTTCTTGCAGCCATCTTGATTGCCCTCTCCGCAGGTGCTGCGTGGGGCGTTGCGTTGTTGTGGGACGTCGCGCACGCGCGGTCCTTTACCGGAGTCTCCATCTTTTCGGTCAATGCGCATGGTCATGCGCAGATATTCGGATGGGTTGGCCTTTTCATCATGGGCTTTGCATATCAGGCACTGCCGCGAATGTGGGGCGCGCGTCTTGTCGGACCTCACCTTGCCATAGGCACCTTCGTGTTCATGATGCTGGGCCTTGCGGGACTCACGGTGGGAACATGGATGGCGGAGACGAGTGCCATGGCCTCGACGCTTGTGAAGATCGGGGGGATTCTTCAGATTGCAGCGGTCGCGACCTTCGGCGGGCAACTGCTCGTGACCTACAAGCGAAGCAATGAACCGGTGTCGCCCGCGGTTGGCTTCATGTTCATGGCGTTGCTGTTCTTCTTCGTCATGACCGTGATGAACTTCTGGCACACGCTTGCTCTGATCGGGGCTGAGTCAGCAGAAGTTCGTTTGGCGCAGATCGCGACCTATCAGGCGGCGCTGCGTGACCTCCAGATCCACGGACTCGCACTCTTCATGATCCTTGGCGTGTCCATGCGGTTCTTTCCGGGGATGTTCGGCCTGCTGCGGACGCCGGCTGCGCAGGGCTGGATCGCGCTGTTCATGTTGACACTGGCTGTGGTCGGCGAAGTTGCCCTGCTCATTGCATCTCAGCAGGCACAGAGCATGTCGCTGCGCATGATGCTGATCTCCCCCTGGCTTATGCTACTGGTAGGACTGTGCATCATTGTTCTGCCGTGGCGTCTGTGGCGTCCGTTGCCGAAACCGCCCGGCGGTCATCGCAGCACGAAGTTCATCCGCACGGCATACCTCTGGCTGGGCATCTCGCTTGTTCTATTGCTGGCGATGCCGGCCTACCTCGCAGTTCGCGCAAACGCGCAGGGGCTGGAATCCATGGGATTCAGCCATGCGTACTACGGCGCGGTGCGACACGCAATTACTGTTGGCTTTGTATCGCTGATGATTATGGGCGTTGCGGCGTTCGTCGTGCCGAACATCCGCGGAAGGGATTACCGCACCCTCTCCGCGCTGTGGGTGCCGTTTATCCTCGTCAATGTTGGCTGCTCGCTGCGAGTCGCCATGCAGATTATGACGGACTGGCATGACGCGTTCTATTCAATGATCGCGCTGAGTGGCGTTCTCGAGCTGACTGGTCTCGGGTGGTGGGGCATCGGACTGATTGCGATCATGTTCCGTCGCAGCACAAGTTTCAGCGATGTCAAGGAGCTTCAAGGCGGCAAGTCATCGCCCAGGCGGGATCATGCGCCCAAGCCGTGTACCTGCTGCGGCACGGCGGGCGCATCCCATTAAGGAGGAGAGCATGCACGTAGATCCCATTCCTCATTCTCTTATCGGTGAAACCGCATGGATGCTCCTGGCGCAAGCGTCGAATGATGTCCATCATCCAATGCGCATCGTGACGTTCGCGACCGTTGACGACAACTGCGTTCCACGCGCGCGGCTGATGGTGGTGCGCGGAGCTGACAGTGAACGTGAGTGCATCTGGTTCCACACCGACCTGGATTCACGAAAGGTGGAGGAACTGCGGCTATCGCCGCAAGTCGCGGTGGTGGCTCATGACCCGAACCTTGGCATCCAACTTCGCATCAGCGGCTCGGTCAAGCTGCACCACGATAATGCGATCGCGCAGGATCATTGGCTTCAGACGAATCTCTCGCTGAGGCATGCCTATGGAGAGCCGCAGAACGGCGAGCAGCTTCCTTTCACCGATCCGCGGCTTGATCGCCTCTGGCATCACGGCGATGCGAACGGTCGCATTGCGGATCGAAAGCGTTTTGTAGTCATTGAGGTGCAGGTCACGTCGATCGAATGGCAGCAGTTCGCCGGCGCGAAACAATGGGCGGGCACTGTTGAACCGGCCAAGAAGACGACGCCAAAGTTGTCACCACTGCAGAGCAGGCGCCTTCGAAGTGGTCGCCGATCGATGGATCGGAAGTAGGAGACGCAAACGTAAGAGCAGTGCATTCTCCCGCGCTTGGGTAGCGGCAGTTGGCCGTTCAACTCGTGGTTGAATACACTGTGGCGATGACCACGCGCGCGTATGCCGTTACTTCGGCAAGCTCATCGTTCGCACCGCACTTCATTGGACGGCGCAATCCGCTCCCCAGTGATGTTGTCATTGAGATCCTCTACTGCGGCATTTGTCACAGCGACCTCCACATCGCTCGTAATGAGTGGGGCGGCACTCAATATCCATGTGTGCCCGGTCACGAGATTGTTGGACGTGTTACTGCAACCGGAAGCGACGTGAAGCGCTTCAAGGTTGGTGACGTGGCGGCGGTCGGCTGCATGGTTGATTCATGCCGCCATTGCACCAGTTGCCGCGCGAACATGGAACAGTTCTGCCTCAACGGGACGACCTTTACCTACAACAGCGAAGATAAGCATTCGGGAGGAATGACCTATGGCGGCTACTCTGAAGCCATTGTCGTTGATGAATCGTTTGCATTGAGGGTGCCTGAAAGTCTTGATCTCGCACGGGCTGCGCCGCTGCTCTGCGCGGGAATCACGACGTATTCGCCCCTGCGAAAGTGGCAGGTGGGTTCCGGCCAGAGCGTGGGGATTGTGGGTCTTGGCGGCCTCGGACACATGGGTTTGAAGTTCGCTTCCGCGTTCGGTGCGCACACGGTCTTGTTCACCACCTCGGAGTCGAAAGTCGAGGATGGCAAGCGACTCGGAGCGGACGAAGTCGTCATCTCGCGCGATGACACGGCCATGGAGGAACAGAAGCGCAGTTTCGACTTCATACTCGACACCGTGTCGGCCGAGCATGACATCAATGCCTATCTGTCACTGCTGAAGCTTGATGGAACATTGGTACTGGTCGGCGTGCCGCCCAATCCATTGCAAGTCGGAGCGTTCAATCTGATTACTTCGCGAAGGAAGCTTACAGGTTCGCTCATCGGCGGCATTGCAGAGACACAAGAGATGCTTGATTACTGTGGTGACCGCGGCATCGTTTGTGATGTTGAGCTGATCACGATTCAGCAGATCGACGAGGCATATGAACGAATGCTCAAGAGTGATGTCAAGTATCGATTCGTGATTGACATGGCATCGATTAAGAGCTGATGCGTTGCGCACGGTCCGATGTGTTTATTCACGATGTGTGCTGGATGCTCGCTCAGGCGAGTGCCGTCGTGAGCGTCTGGTGAGCGAGTGGGGCCGCGGTTGGCGGGTTTTCGAGTCTTCCGTCGGCTCGGCCATACCGTGATACCAGCGATGTTGCTCGAGCCATCCGAGTACGGCCGGCAGAACAAGAATTGATGCAATCAGCCCGAAACCCGCCCCCATCGCCATGACGATGCCGAGGGAACGAACGCCGCGGTGTTCAGCCGTGATCAGCATGCCAAACCCAATGAGAGAGGTGAGAGAGGTCATGAACACCGCGCGGCGAGTCGTGCCAAGCTGGGGATGGCCGATCCCCCGCTGATCCTCGCGGTGGCGGCGCATGATGTGAATGCCGCTGTCAACTCCGATCCCGATGAGGATGGGCACCGCAAAGAAATTGGCGAGGTTGAACTTCAGACCAATCAGCCCCATGATGCAAACGAGCCATAAGACGCCGACGAGAAGTGGCATCAGCGCGAGCAGGGCATCACGAACTCGGCGCAGATCGATCCAAAGCAGGATCACGACAGCTCCAAATGCGAGCAGCGCAGCGGTGAGAAAAGCGCGTCGCATCTCAATAAGCGATTCATACTGCGTGATAGGCACGCCGGTCACGTCAGGATCGACCTGCCGCATGTCTGCAATGAAGCGGCCCATTGGTTCAAACTCCCAGACATTCTCCCGAGGGTGCAGCGCCACGAGGTAGCTACCGGCCGGAGAGACAAAACGCCCGCGCACTGCTCGAGGCAGTGCCTCCCGAAGCGGCAGTAGATCGCCCTCGAGCATCAAATGGACGGCCCGGCCAATACGCTGAGCGGTCGCGTCGACGGCATCTCGTACAGGAATCTGGCCGCCACCAGAATCTGTGGCAACAAGCTGGGCGAGTGCCTTCAGATCATTGGCCAATGTGTGGAGTTGCTCTGCTTCCGCTGCACCTTCCATTTGTGCGCCGTATGCGATAAGCCCGACCTGCTGGGAGATGCCCTCGAGATCAGCCGCGGTCCAATCATCGCCATGCGCGCTGGGCGCACTGTCCGACGACTGGCGGTGTAGCGCACGACGCAGTTGATCTCTCTGCGTGGAATCCGGCTCGATGACATCGAATACGCTGCTTGCCTTCATGATCGTCGGCATGGTCTGAGCGCGCTCGATCACGTCCAATGCCTCGGCTTGCGAATCAGTGACAACCGCTCCAAACCACGTTTCAGCTGAGTCATCCAGAATACGGTGCTCCCACTCGACCGACTCAAGCCCCCGCGCTTGGAGTTGCAGCAGATTGAATTCAAAGCCCAGTCGCAGCGCGCCGGGGAGTATTGCAATGGTCACGCACAGGCCGATGAGCAGCACGAGTCCTGGTCGTTGAAGCAGCCAATGCCAAGATCTCTCTTCCAGATCCGCCAACGGTGGTTTACCGGAGTTGCCGGCTCGGCGCTTGGCGGGGAAGTGCCGATCAAAGACGACGAGCAGCGCGGGCAGAACGAGCGTCATCGATGCCAGGCAGAGCAGCAATCCCATCCCTGCGATGAAACCCAGTTCGCGCAGCCCCTGAAAGTCAGTGAAGAGCGCCATCAAGAACGCAACGCTGGATGTCAGAGCTCCCAGGATGTTGCCGCGCCCCGCGGTGAGCAGCGCGGTCCGCATCGATGCCTCAATCGAGGAACTCACTCGTTCTTCTCGATAGCGCGTTACGAGATGCGCGCCAAAATCAATGCCGACACCCACAAGTATGAGCGTAAAGATGATGCTCAGTAGGTTGAGCTGGCCTGGCCAGATCGTTGTGAGCCCGAACGTCCAAACGATGCCGCAGAGCAATGCAACGACAGCAAGAGCCGGATGCCAGAAGCCGCCGAGGACGAGCATGAAGCTGATCGCCACCAGCGCGACCGCCAGAATCGATGCGCGGGTCATGTCGTCATCAGTCGTCGCCAGTTCATCAGCTTGAAGGACCGGCTTGCCCGTCAGCCCCATCTGGATATCCGGGAACTCGACCCGCGCATCGTCAAGCACACTGCGAATCTGAGCAAGCGGTTTCTGGATCACGTGAAGTGAGCCGTAATCCTTCACCGGCATGATGGCGATGAAGTACAGGTCTCCTGATTCTGAGCGGAGGTATTCGCGCTGCGCGGCGCTCTGCGAGAGCATGGCGAGCTCTCCATGCGAGGTCGATTCCGGCAGGGCTGCAGCTATGGACTTAACCAAGAAGATCGCCTCTGCTGCCAACTCCGTCTGTCGCTCCTCCGGCATCCGGCGGCCCTCGGTAATGAGCGCGTTGAGCCGGCTCGATGCGGCGCCCAATATGGGGGCGGCTCCAGATTCTGCGGCCTGCACAAGCGGGGGAAATGCTCCGGCGACTTCGACAAGTTCCGCCAGTTCTTCAGTAGGCATCGCGCGCGTCGCAATGCGCAACCCTTCATCCGGCTCGATCGCGGAGAAGATTTCTGGCAGCTCTTCGATACGCTTCAGACGGGCTGCGATGAAGTCAACGCACTGTTGCGCTCGCGTTCCATTGTTTGCCGGCTTCTCGACGACCACATAGAGGTACTCAAGGTCGCCAAACTCCCGTAACAGCTCCCGATAGTCGTCCATGAACGGCTGATCAGGCGCGATGAGGTCGTCCGTATTCGCATTGAGCCGCAGATTCAATGCCGAGTACGCCATGGCAACGCCGGTAACAATGAGCGCGGCCGACAGAACGACCCAAGGCCGGCGCGTGGTCAATTCGGCGCAGGTGGCGAGCGGCGTGTGGAGCATGAGGGTGGGCGTGAATCAGGTGGTACAGCGAGCAGGGGGGTGCCCAAAGGAAGCAAGTCGAGCAGCATATCGCAGAATGTGCTGCCGATGACATGAGTCATTTTATTGAGGTGGGATTGAACCTTGCCGTAGGAAATCCAGCGGTGCATCTGGCCGTACCCACTGGCTCACCACGTCGCGGCCGTGCGATGCTTGCGCTGTGAGAGCGCGTTGCGTCCGAGCTTCGTCAGAACGCTCCACACCGGCCCTGGAAATCGGTGGAGCTCCTCGCAGACCTGCTCGAAAGCGCTTAGAAAATGACGAACGTCCTCTTCTGTGATGATGAGAGGCGGGATGAGCTTAACCACGTTCGTCTGATGCCCTGCGACCTGGGTAAGAATGTGATGCGTGTCAAGCAGCGGCATCGTCACGGCCTGCGGAAAGAGGTTGGCATCCATTTTGTTGATGGCTGACCAAGCCGCCTGCAGGCCGAGCGAGCGCAGGCCACCGGAGGGCGGTCCGAACTGAATGCCGATCATCAAGCCGCGCTGCCGCACGCCATGCAGCAGGTCGAATCTCGGAATCAAGGCCTCAATGCCTTCACGAATCATTGCACCCATGCGATCGGCGTTGGTACAGACGTTCTCCTCATCGAAAGCCGAAAGTGAAGCAAGACCGGCCACCATGGCGAGCGAACCCTGGCCGAACGTTGAGGAATGAACGACGGCGCGGTCCATCGACGAAAAAACCTTCTCATAGATCCGCTTGCGGCACATGACGGCGCCAACTGGCACGAAACCGCCGGAAAGCGCCTTGGAGAGAACGATGATGTCCGGTTCGCAAGCCGGCTCATGGTCAATGGCAAGGAATTTCCCTGTCCGTCCGATGCCGGTTTGCACCTCATCCACGATGAAAAGCGCGCCGTGTTTTCTGCACAGTGCAGCCGCCTGCGCGAGGTAGCCCGGTGCAGGAATGTGAACGCCTTTGCCTTGTATCGGTTCAACGACGAACGCTCCGACATCCTGTGCTGACAGCGCTCGCTCCAGGGCGTCCAGATCATTGAAGGGAATCTGCCGCGTCTCAGGCAGGAATGGTGAAAAGCCCTGCCGAAACGATTGGTCCCCATTGAGCGAAAGCGCGCCCATGGACAGGCCGTGGAAGGCCTTCTCGCAATGAAGTACGACGTGTCGTCCTGTCGCGCAGCGGGCAAACTTAATGGCGGTTTCAATGCCCTCTGCGCCACTGTTGGTGAAGTAGACAATCTCAAGTTCGCGCTGCACGCGCTTCTTCAATTCTTGAGCCAGCAAGCCGGAGAGCAGCGGGGCCTCCATCTGGACGAGTGACGGATACCCGGCATTGATGAAATCGACAAGGGCCTGACGTATCGCGGGGTGATTGCGCCCGAAGTTGAAGACTGCATAGCCGCCGAGTAGATCGAGGTACCGCGTCCCGTTGCTGTCCCACAGATACTGACCCTCGGCTTTCACATAGCACCGATCAAATCCGATCGTTTTGAGGACGCTTGTGAATTGCGGATTGACATGCGCGCGATGCAGGTCGTAGTTGCGGCCGCAGTTCTCGTTCAGAAGTTTCACGACGTCGAGTGGCACGGCGTACATGATACGACGAGCGGGATAAGGGTGCGGCCCGCAAGCCGGCGACCCCTACACTTGTGCCGCGACCGATTGGCTCGCCGCCTCTACCCGTTTGATCATCGATTCCTTACCGCTTTCGCGCATTTGTCTGCTGCGCAAAACGGCCGCCGGCCCCCGAAAGGTGCCCAGCCCGGCTCCTCCAGCCGGGGTGGGCGACGTTTCAGGGGCCGGAGGCCGTCGCCAATGAAGTGGACGCTCAAAGATATCTCAGGCCAACCTCATGTCGGCCGGGTACGTCTGCAATCGGCCGCGCCCAAGCAACGCAGACGGTCTGATCAATCGGCTCGCCGCCAGGGAGCATCTTGAGCGCCATGCCAGTCATGCCGTCGAGCAATGGCACAGCCGACTCAATTCGAAAGCCGCCGTCACTCGCATCGATGATCCTGTACCGGATTGCATTGCGAAGGTCGTGATGCCAGATGAGCAGCAGTTCAGCCGGGAACGGCACCCGGCATCCTTTGCGTCGATCCGGAAGGGCAACGGCGGACTCTCCTGTGGCCTGCGAAAACACTTGGTCGTGCAGCATAGGTTCAGTTTCCGATACAGCATTTGGTTACGCACCCTTTGGGCTTCTGTTCCAGCGCGATCGCAATGTTGTGTAGGAATCGGACAAACTAGGTAACCAAAGCGAACGCATGTGGAGCCGGTTACACTCTTCGCCCATGGGCCGCAACCGTTTTGATGTAGCTGTTATCGGCTTGGGTGCGACCGGGGCAGCCACCGCCTATGAAGCAGCGCAACGTCGTGCAAAGGTGATCGGTTTTGAGCAGTTTTCGATCCCCCATTCGCTGGGAAGTCACCATGGGGACTCGCGCATGATCCGGCTGGCGTATTACGAGCATGAGTCTTACGTTCCGCTGTTGAAGCGGGCTCACGCGTTGTGGCAAGAACTCGAGCAGCGCTCGGGACGAACGCTCTTCCACGTGACGGGGGCGGTTTTCATGGGTGACCCGGTGGCGCCACCCGGAGACCTGGTGCCGGGGTCGCTTGAGGCGGCAGCAACGCATGGTCTGCCGCATGAGCGACTCAGCGCAGCGGAGCTGAAAAAGCGCTTCCCGATGTTCCACGTACCAAGCACCTATGAAGCCGTCTTTGAGCCAAGCGCGGGCATCATTCGGCCGGAGGTTGCGATCGAAGCGATGACGGACCTGGCGCTGCGCAGCGGCGCACAGTTCCGGGCTCATGAACCGGTGCTGCGGTGGACTGCTGAGGATGGTTATGTCGTGATCGAAACATCCCGCGATGTGTATGAGGCATCCCAGCTCGTTGTTTGTGGAGGCGCATGGGCCGGCAGTTTGATGCAAGAACTGGACTTGAAGCTGCGCGTTTCGCGCCAAGTGTTGGGCTGGTTCTGGCCGAGACACCCGGAAGCGTTCGCTCTGGATCGCTTCAACGTATGGGGCATGGATGATCCACAGGTGCCCGGAGCACTGCTTTACGGTTTTCCGCTGCTGCCGGGCAGTGGACGGCCTGGCGTCAAGATCGCGCGGCATATGGCGGGTTCCGAAACGACGCCGGATGAGGTGAATCGAACACCGACACAGGATGATCGTGAGGAAATTGAGGCGATCATGCGTGAGGTCTTCCCCGGCGAAAGCGGACCAATTCTGTCACTGGCGATCTGTCTCTATACCAATACTTCGGACAGCCACTTTCTCATTGATGCGCACCCGAATCATTCGAACGTGCACTTTGCGGCGGGGTTGAGCGGACATGGGTTCAAGTTTGCGACGGTCCTCGGTGAAGTGCTGGCTGACATCGCGCTCAATGGCGGCACCGCACATCCCATCGACTTTCTGAGAATGGGACGGCGAACGCTCCGATAACGCCGGGTTGGAGCGACAACCCGGCCTGCATGAGGCCAAGTCGCGCAGTTGTGCAAAGGGACGCTCAGCATAAACCGATAAGTGATGCGGCTATGGCTAAGACGCGTTCGGACGAGTCGCAAAGCGCCTTCGACGGCGTGATTGTTCCTGACGAGAAAGCCGCTTCCGATGCAGAGGCGGCGCTGAGCCGCGCGCAGTCTGCTGCAGATACGCTTTCAAGTGTCGTGAGGGACACCCGCTATGTGGGAGGGCGGCGACCGTCGCTGGATGAGGTCGATGCAGAACTTGCCGAAGGTGCGGATGATGTGATCGAATCCGTCTTTGCCAGCGTCGAAGAATTGCTGGGCGACTCGTTTGACGAGGACGAGCGGCGCACCGAGCAATCCGAAGAAGTCGAGGCGGCGGCAACGGACACCAGTGCGGCGATGGAGGAAGACGCCGACGATGGTGGAATGCCGGCACCGGCAGCCGATGCTCTTCCAGCGGATGGGGACGATGGCGAGATCCTGCGCAGCGGCGGAGAAGTGAACGAGGATCTCTCGCACAGCAGCGACGCTGAGCAGCACGACGAAACCGCAGCACCCAGCACGCAAGAAATTCCCGATGCGCCGGCGCAAGAGGAGCTCGAAACTCACGAAGTGGCGAGTACGATCTTGAATGCTGACCTGAGTGAGGCCACATCCGATGCCATCAGCCGTATGGAGTCGGAGCAGTTGATGGAATCGGGAAGCGCTGCGACGAAGGTGAAGAGTGCAGCATCACGTGCTGACTTGCTGATGCGGCTGCTCGAGGCCATCGCATCCTGGCTCAAGGAAGTTGCCGAACCCAAACGTGCGCTCCGCATTGCAATCACGGCTTTGAATCTGCTTGCATTGCCGCTTCGACTCATTCCGGAAGGAGCGCGGCCCTATGTGGATTGGATCGCGCTGTCGCTCGTCTTCTGGATCCCCGTTATCTGGGTTGTTGTCCTCTACGTCCTCAAATAGTTCACTGCGGGGTGGTGACGCACTCTCCACAACAACAAGGCCCGGGACATGGCCTGCCCGGGCTTGTGGCTTTTGACATGAGATGTGATAGCGCAGAGTTTAACGCGGTTTGCGATTGCCGCGCCGCTGTTCACGATGTTCCTCGCGCTTTTCTGGCCGAACGATCGTTCGATTGCGCGCCCTCTTCGTATGGGAGATTCCTTCGTCAGCGTCATTGCTGCGGCGTACTTGGCTGCGCTGATCGACAGCTTGGCGGCGAAGCCCTTGCCTGCTGCGCACTGCCTCCTCACTCTCTGCGCCTCTCACTCCCGGCCGATTTCCGCGATCCAACCGCTGCTGCCGCATCTGTTCTTCGCGCTGCTTTCGGAAATGGGCGATACGTTCCTGCAGCTTCTCCTGCTGCGCCGCTGTCAGGACGCCCCAGATCGCTCTTTGCAGCCGCTCCGGATTTGGCCCCTGAGCGCGCAGGGCTTGGAATTGGCCCAGCGCTTCCCGTGCTCCGGCTCGATCCTGTTCTTTGCGCGCCTGCTGTAATGAACGCCTCAGTGCCTCAATCGCTTCTTGGTGCTCTGCATGAAATTGCTGTTGGGCTTCACGAAATCTCGTGACGAGCTGATCGATCTGCTGGAGCTGAGATTCAGTCAGATCGAGAGAGCGAGCCATGCGAATCCACGCCATCGGCCGGATTGGCCCCGCGCCGGTCTGTTGCTGCTCACCCATTCGATCAACCCGTGAATGTCGCTGTGCGCGCTCTTCCACACGGGGACCGGAAAGGAGCGGTCGGGAGCGCCGATCTGTCTCGGCTTGCTTCACCTGAGTCCGATCGGAATTGGATTGAGTCTTGGCATCGTCTGCTCCGACGGGGCCGACCAGAAAGAGCGACACCGACACGGCGGCGGCTGCGATTGACTTGACCTGCTTCATAAAGTTGCTCCTGTGGAGTGGCGTTCCGACGAACATGAGTGCGGAACAGTTCCCCGCACGCTTCATTCTTTATCGGCTCTGTTGATAAGAACGCTTCGAGGCGTATGACTATTGCTGGAAAGACCGGAAAGCGGCGCAGGGTGGGTCTATGATGCGGTTCGCACCGGCTGTAGCGAATGGAGGATCGGACGCTCTTGGCTGAACCTGACAGCTCCGCCGGCACAACACCGGAATCTCAACACCACGACCAGTTCCATGCTCATTAACACGCAGCACATCCACGAAGCGCTCAAGAATGTCCAGGATCCCGACCTGCATAAGGATCTCGTCACGCTCGGCATGGTCAAGGGCGTTCAAGTTGGTGAAGCAGGTGATGTGGAGATCGTCATCGAGCTGACGACGCCGGCCTGTCCAATGAAGGATCGGATTCATCAGGACATCGTGGAGGCGGTTGAGTTGAAGGCGTCGCAGGAGGATGTCGAGGTGGGGGAGGTCAAGGTCGAATTCACAGCCGATGTGCGGCCGCCGAATCAGAAACTGCGCGATCAACAAAGTCCGCTTCCAAACGTGAAGCACGTCATCGCCGTTGGCGCAGGAAAGGGTGGCGTGGGGAAATCCACCGTCGCAACACTCGCCGCTTGCGGTTTAGCGCGGCTCGGCGCAAAGGTCGGCCTGCTCGACGGCGATATCTATGGCCCCTCCATGACCACGATGCTCGGCCTGGAAGACGCCCAAACCATGGCGCGGCCAACCGAGAGCGGCGGCCACATTCTCATGCCGTTCGAAGTGCATGGCATCAAAGCCATGACGCTGGGGAAACTCGTCGATCCTGAATCCGCGCTGATCTGGCGCGGCCCAAAGGCGCATGGCGCGTTCAAACAACTTGCTACGCAAACGGATTGGGGTGACCTTGATTATCTGATCGTTGATCTGCCGCCGGGCACGGGTGATGTGCCGCTGACGCTTGCGCAGTTGCTGCCGCTTACCGGTGCTGTTGTGGTTTGCACGCCGCAGCGGGTGGCGCAGGATGATGCTCGGCGGGCCGTTCGCATGTTCCAGCAACTCGGCGTCGATGTGCTTGGCATCGTCGAGAACATGAGTTACTTCATCGGCGATGACGGCAAGCAGTACGACATCTTCGGCAGGGGAGGCGCGGAGCAGATGGCGGCCGACATGAACCTGCCCTTCCTCGGCGCGGTGCCGATCCACATGGAAATGCGCGCCAACTGCGACCGGGGCACGCCGCTGACGAACTGGGAAGTGAGCGAAGAGATCGCCCAGCAACTCGATGATCTGTGCAAGTCGCTCGCCCAGCAGGTCTCAATCGCAACAATGGCCGGCAAGTATGTGCAGCCGACGCTGTCGGTGCGGTAAGGCGTACCGAGTACCGAGGAGCGAGTACCGAGTGACAGGCAAGCGGCCGTCTGTTACTCGGTACTCGGCACTCGATCCTCGGTACTCTGTGAACTGGTGCCGATCGATCGACGCCATCGAAGCGTGATCTAAACGCCAAACGGATGTGATCCGGAGGCCACTCGGATGCCATCCGAAGCCCATTCGGCGAAACTGGAGAAAATCGATGTTCTCCAGATCATCTTGCATGATGCGCCCGAAGTCGTGGCTTCGCAGCCGGTGAACAATCGTATTCGGCCGGAGAGGATGCATGTTGCCCGGCAGAACTTCGACATTGCGGCGGAGCAAAGCGCAGTTGCACCGGAGAACTGCGCTCTTCTGGAGGTGATGGAGCACGTTCACCGGGCGCAGTGTTGCCTGATGTTCGCTCCGCCGCGGCGGAGCGAAAGACTGCGCTTCCGGGGGTGAGGGCGTGCAGTGTAAGTAAAAAGCCCAGGGACGGGAGTCCCTGGGCTTTGCGTTGGGTGAGTTGAGTTGATCTTGGCTTACTGGCCGAAGGTGATCTTGTCGGTGCCGAGTGCGCCGTGTTCGTCCATGCCGCCGCGTTCTGGAGCGGGTTGGCGGGGTCGATCGTCGCGCTTGGGTTGACCATCGTCGCCCTTGCCCTTGTCGCCTCGGTCGGTGTCGCCCCATTGGGCGCGCTTGAGTGACAGGCCGATCTTGCGATCGTGGATATCGACGCGGAGGATCTTGACATCGAGTTCATCGCCGGGCTTGACGATGTCCTGCGGGTTCTCGACCTTCTGATCGGAGAGTTCGGAGATGTGCAGGAGCCCTTCGAGCCCTTCTTCGAGTTCGACGAACACGCCGAAGTTGGTGATCTTGGTCACATGGCCATGCACGACCATGCCGGGCTTGTAGGCGCCGGGGATAGCATGGAGCCACGGGTCTTCAGTGAGTTGCTTGACACCAAGCGAGACGCGCTGCTTCTCCTGCTCAATATCGAGAACCACGCACTTGAGGACTTCACCCTTCTTGTACTTCTCGTTGGGGTGGGAAATCTTCTCGGTCCAGGACATGTCGGAGATGTGCAGCAGGCCGTCGATGCCGGGCTCGATCTCGACAAACGCGCCATAGTTGGCGAGGTTGCGGACCTTGCCTTCGATGATGGTTCCGGGCGGGTATTTCTCAGCGACGAGCTCCCAGGGATTGACCTCGGTCTGCTTCATGCCGAGCGAGACTTCCTGCTTGTCCTTGTTGATGTCGAGGACGACAACTTCGACTTCATCGCCGAGCGAAACCATCTCGCTTGGATGATTGTCGCGCTTGGTCCAGGACATTTCCGAGATATGGACGAGACCTTCAACGCCTTCTTCAAGCTGCACGAAGCAGCCATAGGTGACGATGTTGACAACCTTGCCCTTGATGCGGGAGTTGACCGGATACTTTTCCTCGATCTTCTCCCATGGGGACGGTTCTCGTTGCTTGAGGCCGAGAGCGACCTTTTCCTTGTCACGATCGATCTTGAGGATCTTGACTTCAATCTCATCGCCGACCTTGACGATCTCACCAGGATGATTGATTCTGCCCCAGGACATGTCGGTGATGTGGAGCAATCCGTCCACACCGCCGAGATCGATGAACGCACCGAATTCTGCGATGTTGGTCACCGTGCCGCGCACGATGTCGCCCTCTCCAACATTGGCGAGCAGTCGGTTCTTGGCTTCTTCGCGTTCTGTTTCGATGAGTTTGCGCCGAGAGATGACGATGTTGCGCCGCTCTTCATCAACCTTCAGGATTGAGGCGCGAATCGTCTTGCCCATGTACTCCCCGATGTCCGCCGGCCGCCGCACATCGACCTGCGATGCCGGCAGGAAGACAGGCACGCCGATATCGACGAGCAGGCCGCCCTTGATCTTGCGGCAGCAGACGCCTTCGACGATATCGCCTTCTTTCTTGGTGGCAAGAACGCGCTCCCAGGCGCGGATGCGATCTGCCTTGCGCTTGGAGAGTTGAATAACTCCGTGCTCATCTTCGAGTTCTTCGAGGAAGACCTCGATGATGTCGCCGACTTCGATATCGTCGTAGTCATCAAACTCAGATTTGTGAATGAGACCTTCGGACTTGAGGCCGACTTCAATGACGACATCGTCGCCGGCCTTTCCGACGACCTTGCCGTCGAGAATGTTCCCGACCTGAAGTTGTTGGATGTCGTCCTTGAGAAGCCCGTCCATGTTGCCCGAGGCGACTTCAGCGCCAAGGGCATCGCGGATCAGCGCCTCGGCTTCCTGTTCATCAACGCCGATCCGATCAATAAGGTTATAGTTGACCATGTAAAAGAATGCCTTGTTGGAATGTTCTTCACCGCGGCGACGCGCCACGGCTGACTGATACTTTGCACCGGCTGCTCCCGACACCGCGTCGGAAGGTGAATCGGCAGGCGCGAATCGAAGAGTATAGCGGGGTGGGGTGGCGGAGCGAAGGGGTAAGAGAGGGCAGGGATCGAGGGATCGAGGGATCGAGGGATCGAGGGATCAAGGGCTTGAGGGATCGAAGGATCAAGGGATTGAGGGATCAAGGGATCAAGGCATTGAGGCGGAGAAGGTGAGTGACGTCGGTCCTGCAGCCTTGCCTCGATCCCTCGATCCCTCGATCCCATCGATGCCTCGGTCCCACCGCCCCACAAAGGCCCGCGCGTTAGGCCGTTGTTAGCAGGCCTCCGGAAAAATCTATCTGATTCCGGTAAAGTGGAACTTGACAGCGGCCGGATACGGATTACTTTGGTGAGTGTGGCGCATTCCGCCACAGATGGACAACTGACTGTAGCGGCAGATCATACGTAAGACGATTCATGCCCTCATATGCCGGCCCCGCGCTGGCCCTTCATTCCGCCGCAGTCGACAATCTGACGATGCCTCACTTTGATGGAGCGGCATCGCCTGCGCGGTTGGACGAGGTTCCGCACAATCGAACGACCCAGCGAGTGGTGCTGTTTCCTGACGCAGCGGCAGGTTCTTGACGTGCGCTGAAGATCGGTGGCGTGTTTCGCTCAACACAAGGAGAGTCGAAACGTGTTGATCCGGGACGAGTCGGCGCAAACAAACAAGAACGGCTTCCTTGAGGTTCCAGCGAGCAGGGGTGTGGCGAGCTGGCAATTCATCAAGGGCGTTGCGAAGAGGTGAGGCGGGCGGCGTCCGTAGCACATGCAAGACGCAAGTGGCCCATGCGAGGCATCGGAACTGAAAGGAATCCGGTGAGCTCAATCGGCTGCTTCCTGATGTGGTGCTCGACGCCTGCGGCGGCTGGACGGTTGCCGGTTCGGTGCTGGTATGTGCGGAAGCGATTCGTTATGATGGGCGGCTTGTGAGAACGAGCCGCGTCAGCAGAGCGGGACGCATCGTTTTTGTCGTTCTCATTCATCACATGTACTTATTGGAGAACTTAGTATGAAACGCACGTTTACTCGACGACGGATGGGCTTCACGCTCATCGAGCTGCTCGTGGTCATCGCGATCATTGCGCTGCTCATCGGGCTGCTGCTTCCGGCGCTTGCCAAGGCACGCCGCAACGCTGCAACGGTCCGTGACAAGAACCAGATCAAGCAGATTCACCAGACGTTCTTGATCTTTGCACAGGAGAATCAGGATCGGCTTCCGACGCCTGGCATGATCAGTCGCCTCCCGATCGACCTCCTGGGCACTGGCGCGAAGTACATCCCGAATCAAGGCCCTGAAGCCATCACCAAGAACCACTCGCGCCACCTCTATTCCGCCATGGTCGCCCGTGAGTACTTCAACACCGACCTGCTCATTGGTCCGACGGAAGTCAATCCGGTCGTGCGGCAATACACGGCTTATGATTACTCGCTGTACAACCCCGGCCAAGCCACCTACTGGGACGGCGACTGGGCTGCAACGGGACCTACGCAGCAAGATCCGGGTGATGGCGGATTTGTGACCAATATCCATGGTCAAGCGTCGTTTGTTGCACCGGCGATCAGCCATACCTCTTATAGCCATATGGCCCTAGTCGGAGCCCGTAAACGACTGCGATGGCGCAACACGCAGAAGGTTGGCGATCCCATTCTTGCTACACGAGGCACCCGTAACGGTATAGGCCCGGGCAACGAAACAGGCAATATGGACCTCTACACGAAGTCGCCGACGCTTCAGTTGCACGGCGCACGCCGTCAATGGGTTGGGAACATCGTGTACAACGACAACCACACTGACACGATTGATACGTTCTACCCCGGCATCGTCTCCTACGAGCCGAACACGGCTGGCACCAACACCGCTCCACCGCAGTTCGACAACATTTTCGTTGCTGAGCCGTTTGCCGGCGACTCATGGCCGGGTGGAGCACAAGGCGCAAATGACGCATGGCTCGGCATCTTCATCCGAACAAACAGTGAGACGAATACGACAGCGCAGTGGGACGCCCAGCTCCCATAAAACATCCTCCTTCGGCGCGAGAAATCGGGCCGAGGGGATTTCGCCCTTAGTCTTTCTCAACTCGCAACACCTTCACCTTCACCTTCGGGAGAACACACCATGAAACGCAAACGAGGTTTTACACTGATCGAATTGTTGGTGGTGATGGCGATCATCGCCATCCTCATCGCGCTGCTTGTTCCTGCCCTGACCCAAGCTCGCGCCAAGGCCCGTGAATTGGCCGACGGCACGCAGATCCGCGGCATTCACCAGTCGTGGCATGTTTGGTCACGGGAATTCGAAGGGGGGATGCTCCCACTGCCAAGCCATATCCGGCGCTCGCAATTCCATCCGTCTCAGCCGAGCATCGATGGCAAGTGGGTTCCCGGCCGTGGCCGAATTGACTGGTCGCTCAACACGACTGATAATCTGTTCTCAGCCAGCATCACACACAACTACTTCACCCCGGAACTCGCGGTTGGTCCAACCGAGCCGAGCTCCCGAGTGTTGGTGAAGGCGAATTACAACTGGAACTGGTATGACCCCAAGATTGGCCAGCACTGGGCTGGGATTGGCGCGGGCGGGTTCGTGAATCAGCAAGAGCGCTTTCGCGCGGATCTAGGCGTATTGTCCAATACATCTTACGCTCACCTGGCTCTTGCGGGGCCCCGCTTGCAGTTCGAGTGGCGTGACACGCTCAACTCGCAGTTTGCGACTCTTGCGAATCGTGGACCGCAGCACGAATCGCTGACGGAGTATTTCGAAGATTCGATTACGCTGCAGATACATGGCAGCAGTAAGCAATGGCGCGGCAACGTCTGCTTCAACGACAACTCGGTTCGTCCGCTCAATACATTCCTGCCCGAAGGAATCAACTACACGCATAGTACGGAAAATTACCCTGACAACATCTTCTATGCGGATATGGAGGAGGAGCACAATACGGCTGGTCATGACATCTTCCTTGTGATCTATGAGGAACTTGAACCCAGCCCTGCATGGGATGATCCTACAGAGGTTGACGAGATTACGCCGACTTGGGATTGATTCTCAAACGCCCCATCCATGATGATCAACGCGGCCGACACATGTCGGCCGCGTTCTTTATTGGTTGGTCACATCTGTGAACCTATAGTTGCAGATGAGGGCGCTCTCTCTCCAACATCAGGCGTTCATGCGAATGTGTGCCTTTGTGCTCGCGATCGCCTCGCTCACGCTGGCTGGTGGAGAACCCGCGCTAACGGCGGGAGCGGCACAAGCCAGCAAAGATCCTGAGCGAATGGCGGATGCGGCCCAGCAGCCGACTACGCCGGCTGTCCCTGCATACCGCCAGGCCACCCAAGTGGCGGTGCTGGCTGTCCGCGGGCCGATCGATCGCGTGACCCTTGTTTCGCTCGTACGCCGGGTCGAGCGCGCGATTCGGGACGGTGCGAACGCCATCGTCCTCGACATCGATACCCCGGGCGGAGAACTCACCGCGACGCTCGACATCTGTCACCTGCTCAAGACCGATGCGCCCGCGAACACGGTCGCGTGGATCAATCCGAATGCCTATTCCGCGGGCACCATCATCGCGCTGGCTGCTCGTGAAATCGTCGTTCAGGATAATGCGAGCTTTGGAGATGCAGCGCCCATTATTGTGAGCCCGTTCGGCCTGCAGCCGCTGCCTGCTGCGGAACGCGCCAAGGCAGAGTCGCCAATCCTGGAGGAAGTCGTCGATTCAGCTCGACGAAATCATTACGACGAGAATCTTGTGCAGGCATTCGTGAGCGTGGGGGTCGAACTTTGGCTGATCGAGAATGTCCATACAGGTGACCGCGTGTTTGTGGACCGGGCGGAATACCGGGACGTGTTTGGAAACGATCCGCCTCAACAATTCACCTCTCTGGCGGTCCCCGATGTCGTGCCGGGACAGGAGCATTCGCCTATCCGCCCGCTTCTGGATCGCCTCGCGCCGCCGGGCGAAGCACAATCGCAGGGTGCGCCCGAACCCGCAGCCCAGCCGAGGCAGGAGATTCCGATATCGCGCCCGCGGCTGACCAGCGCTGATGCCGACGACTACCGACTCATCCGCCAGGTGGTTTCTTCCGATCGCTTGCTCACGCTCAGACCGGCCGAGGCCATTCACTACGGCCTTGCGCAGAGAATCATCCGAAATGACGAAGAGCTCAAGGCGTACTTCGGTGCGCAGACGCTGGTGCGGTATGACCAGGCGTGGTCTGAGTCGCTCGCGCGATTCCTGATGAGCTTTCCGGTTCGAGCGGTACTGATTGTCATCTTTCTTGTTGCGTTGTTCGTCGAGCTCTCGGCGCCTGGAATCGGCATCTTCGGAGCCACGGCTGCTGCGGCTCTGCTCCTGCTCATCGGAGCGCCGGCACTGGTGGGGCTTGCGCAGTGGTGGGGTGTTGCCCTCATTCTGCTGGGGATTGTGCTCATTGCATCCGAGTTGTTTGTGCTGACGGGTCTCGGCATCGCAGGCGTCCTGGGCCTGTTGAGTCTTCTGGTTGGTCTTGTCGGTACTTTTCTCAGCGGTGACCTCAGCACAGCTCAGGGACGCTTCGATCTGTGGGCAGGCATCGGCACGACGCTTCTCGCGCTCTTTGCGGCTGGCCTACTTATGTGGCTCATCTCGCGACAGATTCACTCATTACCTCTGCTTGATCGCCTGATTCTGAAGGCAGAGGTCGGTGAGCGAACCGCCACATCCGAGCCGCTGCGCGCGATGGAAGGCACCGGCACCATCGCGCTTTCGGTCGGCGATGTCGGGGTTGCAAGCACGGACCTGCGGCCCAACGGTCGCGCCATGTTCGAGGGCCGGCTGGTGGAGGTACAATCTGTTGAGGGCTTCATTGAGAAAGGAACGCCCCTCCGTGTCATCTCATCCGGCCGATTCGTGACCGAGGTTGAGGCGGCGCGCGACTGAGTTTGTACGCGACTGAGTTTGTATCACAACTGATCCAATATGTTCGTAGCACAGGAAGCCGCCAATCAGATGTACCTTTTGTGGGGATTCATTCTCCTCGGAGCGGTCATTGCGTTGATCGCGATTGAGTTGTTCGTTCCATCAGGTGGTCTGATCGCAGCCGTGGCAGGCATCGCTGCCGTCGGTTCAATCGCAGCATTCTTCATGTATGACACAACGGCCGGTGCGCTCGCCATCGCAACATACCTCGTGCTCGGCCCGATTGTGGGTTGGGCGATCTTCAAGTTCTGGCTTCATTCGCCCATGGCACGGCACATGATTCTGGGTGGTGCGGACGAGTTACGAGCTGATGGCGACAGCGATCCGCTGACAGCCGCAGAAAAGGCGCGGAGAGAGCGCCTCGACCAACTGCGTGGCCTGATCGGCGCTGAAGGCACCACGCTCACCTCGCTACGTCCGGTCGGAACAGTGAAGATCGGCGGCCAGCGGGTTGATGCGCTCGCAGAAGGCGGCACGATCGACGCGAACACGCCTGTGGTCGTCACTGACGTCTATGACAATCAGATCAAAGTTCGCCCGCTCTGATGGGGCCGGTGGCGGTGGGGAACCACGTTGGGGGGTCTGATCTCCTCCGCTTCAATTCCGATCTTCATCACACCTGTCGGGCGAGTTTCGGCATTGTTGCGAGGGTAGGAGTTCGCCTGCTCGAATTCCTCAGATCAGGCGCAAAGATGTCCTCATGCGGTACGTCCACCGCCAGTGCAGTTCGCGCACATGCCCATGGAGATTTCGAGGAGAGATCAGAGAATGAACTTCGGGTTGAAGGGCTCAAGGACAAGGAAGTCGTCGGAGGCGACCGTTGTCTCGCAGCGATCATCCCTTCGGGGGCCGTGGTTCGCGTTGATACTTCTTCTGATAACGGCAATTGGCGCGGGCGCCCGCTTATATGAGCTTGACAGGCCGAGCTTTTGGGGAGATGAGCTTCGCACGATCGGCACGGCAGGGATGTCCATCAGTGATCTTCGTCAGTCTCCCCGCGCGCTGGGGCAGCTACCGACGATCATCGGTCTTCGAGCCAACGGAATAGACGTCACGCAGATCGATCCGGATCGGCCGCACGAGTGGAAAGGGCTAGGAATCAATGAATGGAACGCGCGCATCGGCGCCTGCATCATCGGTATTCTGACGATTCCGGTGCTCATCCTCGCGAGCAGGCGAATCCTCGGCACGTCTGCCGCCCTCATGACAGGGCTTCTGCTTGCACTGGCTCCGTGGCACATCGTCTGGTCACAGGCGGCTCGCTTTTACACCATCCAGTTCCTCTTTTACACCCTTTGTCTGATCTGGTACTTCCAGTGGCGCAACGATCGCAAGGCGCGGCTGCTTCTCGCCGCCATCGCCGCACTAGTTCTTGCGTTTCTGTCACAGCCGACCGCGCTGCTCGCGCTAGCCGTGATGGCGACGGATCTCTCGATTGGTGTGTTACGCAATGAAGTGAACTTCACCCGCATTGAAGGTATTCTGATCGGCATTGGTGGCGGCATCTGCGTTCTTCTGCTGACCTACTACATCTCCGCCAACCCGGGCACATGGGGGCGCTTCGTTGCATTCAACGACGACAACGGCTACCACTATCCTTCAACCCTTTTTGCAGGCACGCTCTACATGGTTCAACTGCCGGTCGTCGCTGTGGCGTGCCTCTCGGCCCTCTGGTTGACGAGGCGCGATCGACCTCTCGCGCAGTTCCTGCTGATTGCGGCTCTGGCACCACTGCTGATTTTGAGCGTGTGGTCGATTAAGAACTTCGTCGGGCTGCGTTATGTGCTCATCACGCTGTGGTGGTGGCTCGCGCTCGCCGGAATCGGCCTTGCTGCACTCTATGACTTCGTAACATCACAATGCACAGCGTATGGTGAAGCGCACGCAGACGATATGAAAGGAGCGTGGCAGGTGATTCAGAACCATGCGCTGGCGCTTGCGCCGATGGCGGTCGTGATCGCTGGATTGCTCGTCCCGCTCTACGCCTATTACGAAGACGGCTATGGCTACCGTGGGCGTTGGCGCGAGGCGTTTGACTACGCCATGTCACATCGCACGCCGGATGAGGTCATCGCCACGACTGCGAATCAAAAGCACGTCGCGCAATACTACTGCGGCGAGGAGCACGTGCAGGAGATGAACTGGACGCTTGGCGAAATGCTCGATGAGTTTCATGCGCCGACATGGATCGTGTTCCACGCGGAAACAAGTGTTCGCGGCACTGCTCAGGAGTGGGCGAGGGACGGTGCGGAAATGCGGGCCGTGTTTGACCTTCGGGTGCCGCAGCCCATCGAGAAGGTCTCGGTTTACCGATTTGTACCGGAGCTTGCAGAGGCGCGGCGGCGGGGGCTGCGCGGCAGCGAAATGTCGCATCGATCGGATTGATCCGCCTTCTCCAAAACGCGATTGCGCAAGCGCTCAAGCCAAACCACGCAGTGCGACGCCGATAACGTAAGCGAGTACGGCTGCGATGCTGCCAACACCGAGAGTTTCAAGGCCAGCGCGATACCAAGACTCATTCACAAAGCGGCTCTTGAGCGCTCCGACGATGAAGAACGCCACGCCAGTCAACACTGCGCTATAGAAGAACGGCTGCGAGATCGTGGTTGCTGCAAAGTAGTCGTAGAAGTACACCAGCAGGGGCAGCGCACCGACAAGTATGAAAGCAAGCAACGTCATCAGGCCCGCTTTCCAGGGCGAGCGGCTCTCGATTGAAAGGCCAAGCTCCTCGCGCAGCATCGTGTCCACCCACTGTTCCCGGTCGCTGGTGATGACTTTTACGATGCGCTCAAGCTCATCACCCTCAAAGCCCTTGGCCGCAAAAATCTGGCGAATCTCCTCGCGCTCGCCTTCCGGGAAGATTTCGATGTGGCGATGTTCAGTGCGACGCGCATGCTCGAGGAGCTGGTCGTCTGCGCGGGTGCCAAGATAATTGCTCACCGCCATCGAAAAGCCATCGGCGATGAGGTTGGCGACGCCGAGAATAAGCACGATACCCGGCGACAGACCCGCGCCTGCGACACCGGCGACAATGGCGAAAGTCGTCACAGCGCCGTCGATCGCGCCATAGATGAAATCGCGCAGGTAGCTTTGTCGTGGTTGCACGCTCAGCCGGTCCCGGATGGCCTTGGGCGTATGGGCGACGCGGTGTGAGGCGAGATCGACAGCAGTTCGCGGTGATGGGTCTGCATCCATGCCTGAAGCATACTTGGCTCGCCGAAGACGCGTGAGCACAGCACTTGCCCACACGCTGGTCCGCTCGTACCCTTGCCCGCCATGACGATCTCCGACTTCATTCGCACCCACTATCGGCACTTCAATGCGGCGGCGCTCCTTGATGCAGCCCAGGCCTATCGGGACCACCTCGATAAGGGCGGCAAAATGTTCGTGACGCTTGCTGGCGCGATGAGTACGGCGGAACTCGGCAAATCGCTTGCAGAGATGATTCGCCACGACAAAGTACACGGCATCTGCTGCACCGGCGCCAACCTCGAAGAGGATGTCTTCAATCTGGTCGCCCATACGCATTATGAGCGCATTCCCAACTGGCGCGAACTGAGCGCAGCCCAGGAAGCGGATTTGCATGAGCGCCATCTCAATCGTGTTACTGATACCTGTATCCCGGAGGAAGAGGCGATTCGGCGGATCGAGCGGGCGGTGCTCGATGAGTGGCAGCGGGCCGACCGCAGCGGCGAGCGCTACTTCCCGCACCAGTTCATGTATCGGATTCTGCTGAGCGGCGCCCTCAAGGAGCATTACGACATCGATCCCCGCAACTCGTGGCTGCTCGCTGCGGCTGAGAAGAATGTACCGATCTTCGTACCCGGTTGGGAGGACTCAACGCTCGGCAACATCTATGCCGCACACTGTATCGAAGGCGACGTCAAGAACGTTCATACCGTTCGGACAGGCATTGAATACATGATCGAGCTTGCAGAGTGGTACACGAAGACAGCGCCGGCAACGTCGATCGGATTCTTTCAGATTGGCGGCGGAATCGCTGGAGACTTCCCTATCTGCGTCGTGCCTATGCTGCATCAGGATCTCAAACGCGAGAATGTCCCGTTATGGGGATACTTCTGTCAGATCAGTGAGGCAGTGACGAGTTACGGCGGCTATAGCGGCGCAGTGCCGAATGAGAAGATCACATGGGGCAAATTGGCTGCGGATACACCGCGATTCGTGATCGAATCCGATGCGACTATCTGCGCACCGCTCATCTTCGCCTATGTGCTCGGTTGGTGAGGAAGACGACTTTTACGGATCGAGAAGCACGCGCAATGTGGCTGGTTGCGTGACCGCGTTGATGGCGGCGGCGCCGTCTGCGAGTTTCATGCGCTTGGAGATGAGTGAGACGACATCGATCTCTTGACGCGCGATCGCAGCCAGTGCATCGGCGATCGGCCCAAATCCGGACCCGATGACTTCAGTCTCGTTGAGCACGATCGGCGTCCAGTTCAGGAGGAGCGGCTTCAGGTCCGCAGCGGCCGCCGGCGACTCCATGGATTTCACTACGATCTTGCCGCGCGGCCGGACCAGGCGGCATGCGAGATCGAATCCACTTGGCGAGCCGGTGCAATCAACGACGATATCCTGATCGGCGCGGCGTCCGATGTCATTCACATGTCGATGCTTCACACCCCATTTCTCGCAGAGCGAAAATTTTTCCGGATGCCTGCCGATAAGGCGCACCGAAGCGTTCAGCTTGGACATGACCTGTGCCGTGAGCAATCCAAGTGGTCCGTCCCCGAGAACAGTGATGTAGGGTTTGCCTTCGATCGTGATCTGCCGCAATGGTTGCATGGCGCAGGCGGCCAGGTGAGCGAAAACCGCATGATCGTCATCAACATTCTTCGGGACCGGCACCAGATTGATCGCCGGTACTGTAAACGCATCGGCGAAACACCCGTCGCGGCCACTCATCCCCAGGATCGTCTGTTCGCGGCAGTGCGCGCTCAGTCCCTTCTGACACAGATCGCACTTGCCGCACGCGGTGGTGATGGAGCCGACGACGCGCTTGCCTCGAAGTTTCTGGTCCCCGGGCGGCTCCACGGATTCAACGATGGCGACAAACTCTCGACCGAGCGTTCCGTGGAAGTTGAGCAGGCCGCGGGAGATCTCTGCGTCGAGACGACCGACATTCAGCCGTGTCGGGCGAAGGAGCGCCTCGCCCGGCTGCGGCTCGGGCACCTTCCGATCACGATCGAGAGCGGTTTCCTTGCCGTTGAAATAGATTGCGCGCATGATTTGCTAAACGATAGAAGCGACGAACGATTCCGAAGTGCATGCGCGAGAATCCGGTCGCGGCTTCACTCCCCATCATTCGCGAAGTCGCTGGTGGTTCTGCCGGAACGTGCTGACAGACCGGCAGGCGGCGCAGGTTGTTCCCAATTCTTACTCGTCCAGAACATGATGTAACGCTCGAAGATCGTTTCATCCCGCGAGTAGGTTGGAAACAGATATTCGCGCTGCCCCGCAAACCGTGTCGCAGCCGGCTGGTTGTTGTACCAGGTCACCCATGCCACGGGGTCCATACTGAAAGATTGCCCGGTGAGCGTTGTGAGCGACTGCTCGGCGGCGGCATTCACACTAAGTTCCGGGGCGTCGAGAGCTCGAATCAGCCCTTGGAAGACACGATCGCTTGGATATTGCCCAAGTGCCGTTGCTGCCGCTGCCCGTGTTTCGCTGCGTTCGTTATCGTTGCGAAGGACAGCAAGAAGCTGATCGATGATTGCGGGGTTGTGCAGCCGCTGAAGAGCGGTCGCCGCTGCCCAGCGAACGTGTTCATTCTCATGTTCGAGACGTGTCGCAATCAGAGGTGCATGTTCTTGCGAACCATGGCGGCCGAGGGCGCGAAGAGAACTCGCCAAGGCAGTGGGATCGCGCTCGGTCTCGACCATGAACCGGTAGAGCTCGACGTACTCGCTGCTGCCGCCAAACGGCGCGTTGGCGATCCAGACGGTGCCTTCCCGGCGATTGTCGGGGTCGTATTGATCGGTCATCATCCGCGCCGCCTCACCCGGCGATGGCGGCAGGATGCTGTTCATCATGTGGTTGACGTCCTGGCCGATCGTGTCGCAGCCGGCGGTGGCAACAACGACAGTCAGAAGTGTGGGGGGGATGAAGCAGCGACAGTTCATGGGTGGGGAGTGTACCTCCAATGGACCAGTTCCATCAAATCAGACGGCCGCTAAGCCGCGAGCGGCTGATATGTTTATCATCCGCCCATGCGCCATTCCGACTTGAAATTGCCAACCCTCGTCATCCACGGCGGACAACGACCGGACCCAACCACAGGGGCTGTCATGCCCCCGATCTATCTCTCCTCCACCTACGCACAGGAATCTCCCGGCGCGCATAAGGGCTTTGAATACTCGCGCAGCCACAACCCGACGCGATATGCATTTGAGAAGTGCATCGCCACACTTGAGGGGTCGGGCCTGACTGCGGATCAGGATGTTTCCTACGGGGGCTTCGCATTCGCCTCCGGCCTCGCAGCCACTGCCACCTGCCTCGAATTGATCGACTCAGGCGACCATGTGATTGCCATGGACGATCTTTATGGCGGAACGTTTCGGCTGATGAGCAATGTGCGAGAACGCTCGATGGGACTGAAGATCTCATACGTCGATATGACGGATGCTTCGCGCATTGAGCAGGCGATTACCCAACGAACGCGCATGATCTGGGTGGAGACGCCCACCAATCCCACGCTCAAACTTGTTGACCTCAAGGCGGTGGCGGCCATCGCGAAGAAGCACAATCTGATTGCTGTATGCGACAATACGTTTGCGACTCCGATGTTGCAGCGGCCGCTCGAACACGGTTTCGATATCGTCATGCACTCGGCGACGAAGTATCTTGGCGGGCACTCGGACGTGATCGGCGGAGTGCTCGTCACGAACCGGACCGACCTTGCCGAGCGCCTGCGCTTCCTGCAGAACGCGATCGGCTCGGTGATGGGCGCATTCGATTCATATATGACGCTGCGCGGCCTCAAGACGCTCAACGTCCGCATGCGGCAACACTGCAAGAACGCCCTGGAGCTGGCGCAATGGCTCGAACAACATCCAAAGGTTGATCGGGTGATCTACCCTGGCTTGACATCGCATCCGCAACATGAACTGGCGAAGAAGCAGATGGGGATGCACTGCCGCAAGGGTGATTGCATGAGCGGCTTTGGCGGGATGATTACGATCTATCTCAAGGGCGGCTTGAATGAATCGCGACGCTTCCTCGAACATGTCGAGTTATTCGCGCTGGCGGAGTCACTGGGTGGCGTGGAATCGCTGATCGAGCATCCTGCCATCATGACACATGCGTCCGTCCCACCGCAGACGCGGGCTAAGCTCGGCATCAGCGATACGCTGGTGAGAATTTCCGCAGGGATCGAAGATATTGACGACCTGATCCGGGATCTGGATCACGCACTCGCCGCCGTCTGAGAGCGGCGTGCGGCTTCGCGCAATGACTCATGAAGCACATCACGCTCCATTACCGCAACACGCTCTCAACCGCCGTCGGTGAACATGGCATTGATCCAAGCGCGCTTGAAGAAGCCAAGCCGCGCCTCGCTGCTTTGACGAAGCAACTCAACCGCACGCGCGGCACAGGTTGGGAGCGATGGCGTGAACTGCCGTTTGATCCGATGCGGGCCGAGCATGTGGGCGCGGTCAAGCATCTCGTGAGGAAGCATCGCGATAGAGTCGAGAACCTCATCGTGCTAGGCATCGGCGGCAGCGCGCTGGGCAACATCGCGCTGCAGTCCGCTCTGAATCCTTCAACATGGAATCTCCAGCCGCGCGAGAAACGGGACGGGCCGCGCCTTTTTGTTCTCGACAACGTCGATCCGCACTTCGTCGGCCAGGCGCTCGCCGAGGTGCGCCGCAGCGATCCGACGTTCGAGCGCACGCTCATCAATGTCATCAGCAAATCCGGCGAGACGGCGGAGACGGCGGCGCAGTTCCTCGTCGCAAGGTCCATGCTGCGTGAATCGCTTGGTGAGAAGAATGCCGAACACATCGTCGCGGTGACCGATTCCTCCAAGGGAACGATGCGGCAGATTTGCGATGCGGAGGGTTACGCGACGTTGCCGGTGCCTGAAGGCGTGGGTGGGCGGTTCAGCGTTTTGTCGCCCGTGGGACTGTTTAGCGCGGCGATGTGCGGTATTGATATCGATGCGCTGCTCGATGGCGCAGCATCGATGGATGAACGCTGCTCCAATGAAGACGTCTCGCAGAATCCCGCAGCGATTCTTGCGTTTGTGCTCATGGAGCACATGCGAAACGGCAAGCCGATTCACGTGCTCATGCCGTATTGCAATTCGCTCTATCTCCTTGCCGACTGGTTTCGGCAGTTGTGGGCCGAGTCGCTGGGCAAGCGCGTGGATAGGGATGGCAACAAGGTGTTTGCCGGCGCGACGCCGGTGAAGGCACTGGGTACGACTGATCAGCACAGCCAGGTGCAACTGTATCGTGAGGGCCCGAACGACAAGGTGATCGGCTTCCTTGAGGTCGAGTCGTTCGATGAGGATGTTATGATTCCATCGGACCTTGATGTTGAGCAACTGCATTACCTGCACGGTCGCTCGCTTGGTGAACTGCTTGCAGCAGAAAAACGCGCGACGGAGTATGCGCTCATTGAGAGCGAGCGGCCGAACTTTACGATTCGTTTGCCGCGAGTGAGCGCCTATCACGTCGGCGAGTTTTTGCAGCTATGGATGATTGCGACAGCGTATGCCGGGTTGATGCTGAACATTGATGCATATGATCAACCGGCAGTTGAGACCGGCAAGGTTGCGACATTCGGTTTGATGGGGCGCAGGGGGTATGAGCAGTGGAAGGAGAAGGTCGAAGCGGCACTCGGCGATGATGCGTGCGTTGTATAACGGTGGAACGGGCATTCTGCCCGTACGACGGCAGCGCACGGGCAGAATGCCCGTGCCACTGATTTGATGATGATCGACTATCGCGCGCCACTTGAAGAGTTGCCGGACCCGCTGCCGATTGTGCCGCTGGAGAAGCCGTTTGATGTGACGATCACGCCCCCAGGAAGTAAGTCGATCACGAACCGGGCGTATGTGCTTGCGGCTCTTGCGGAGGGCGAATCAAAGATCATTCGGCCACTGCGGGCAGAAGACACGGATTTGCTCCTGGAAGCGCTCTGTACGCTTGGTGCGGAAGCGCGGTGGGAGGGTGAGGATGTCTTCATCAAGGGCGTCGGCGGGCGATTTCCGCGCGGGGGGTTGGTGTACCTCGGTGACGGCGGCACGCCGACGCGGTTCATGATCGCCGCCGCGTGCCTTGCAGCCGAGCCAGTGGTGGTGGATGGATCAAAGCGCATGCGCGAGCGGCCGATTGCGGAGGGCATCGAGATGCTACGGCAGTTGGGGGCGACGATTGAGTATGTGGAGGAGGAAGGGCGATTGCCGGTGCGCGTGGTGCCGAGCGATGCATTCAAGGGCGGTGAACTGCGGGTGGGAAGGACGGCGAGCAGTCAGTTCATCTCGGCGGTGATGTTGATCGCACAGTGGTTGGAGGGTGGGGCGACGATCAAGTACTCTGAGGGCGTGACAAGTGCCGCTTATGTGTGGCTGACCTACAAGGTGATGGACGAGTGGCATATCGGGGTAAGTTGCTCGTTCAATCATGAGAGGGGGTGGCTCCGAATTCATTCTGACGAGGCACCCACGACATCCGGAAGAATCGAAGGAGTGAAATACACGGTTCAATGCGACGCCAGCAGCGCGGCATATTGGTACGTCGCTGCTGCAATGGCACCAAAGTCGTGCGCGTGTATACAGGGTCTTTCGTTAGATGACTTGCAGCCGGACATGGGTGTGCCTGCTGTACTCACAGGGCGTGGGGGAATACACGACGACCTCGGTCAAGACTTCTATGCCCTTTGGAGGAAGGGTCGGCTGCACAATCTCTCCTGCGACGCAACGTCCTTCCCAGATGGCGCGGTGGCACTTGCAGTTGCCGCATCTGCCGCGGACGGC
>CAZFZT010000007.1:32981-75710 GCA_964523675.1 uncultured Isosphaeraceae bacterium | reverse complement strand
CTTGTCGTGAACGTTCCGCTCCGCGTCGCGGCTCAACAATGAATCACTGCCTGTAAGTGATCCGTCCTTTCGTCATGTCGTACGGACTCAGCTCGACTTTGACCTTGTCGCCGGGCAGGATCCGGATGTAGAACTTTCTCATCTTGCCGCTTACGTAGGCGAGGATCTCCTGGTTGTTCTCGAGTCGCACCTTGAAACGCGCATCGGGCAGGGCTTCAACGACTTCTGCTTCCAGGGTGATTTTTTCCTCTTTCGCCATGCGGCAGGGTGTACTCCTATTGAATGCTTGCAATCAGCCCACCTGAACCGGTGAGCGGGAACGATGACGGAATCGGTCGGCGACATGCGCCGGCACGGCACGGTCGGTCGGGACACATCCCGAATGTGGACGAGTTCGCTGATCGGAGCATCCGGCGGGCAAGTGCCCGGGATCACGACCTTGGCTCAGGACGCGCACCGCTCCGTGCGAGATGCAAAGGGAACTAAGGGACAAGTATAGCCCGTGATGCGGAACGGACAACCGATCGCAGCGGATGACGGTCGTGCTGCTCATCGCCGTCCACTCCTGATGCGCGGAGCCGCACGGCCCTGCTCGCCGGTCGAGAGGAATCCAGAGTAGTTCCGCATGAGCAGATTCGCCTCGATCCGCTGAATGAGGTCCAGCCCAACCGAGACGACAATCAACAGGCCGGTCCCGCCGAGGAACGAAGAAACGAGGAATGGAATACCCATCTCGCGGCTCACCATGGCCGGGATGATCGCGATCACCGCCAGAAAACCCGCGCCCACGTAGGTGACTCGCTCGACCACGGTTTCAAGATATTCCGCTGTGCGTGGTCCGGGCCGCAATCCCGGGATGAAACTGCCTGAATCACGAAGCTGCCGAGCCATGTCGTCCGGCGAGAACACCACCGTCGTCCAGAAGTAGCTAAAGAAGTAGATCAGCGCGACCTCGAACAGAATGTAGAGGAACTCCCCCATCCCGAAGTTCGAGTTCAGGAACGTCGTGATGTTTTGCCACCACAACGGTGCATTGCCTGCCGTCGCTTGAGAGTTGAGCCAGCCGAAGAGCATCGATGGGAAGATCATCAGCGATGATGCAAAGATGATCGGCATCACGCCAGCGTGATTGATACGAAGCGGGAGATAGTGCTTGCCGCCGCCTACGACTTTCCGGCCGCGTGTATGCTTCGCCTGCTGAATGGGGATGCGCCGTGTCGCAACGGTAATCAATATTGCACCCGCCACGACCAGTACGAACATACCGACCAGGAACAGTACTCCGACGACGCTGATGCCAGTGCCCTCCGCCTGCAGCGATGGTTGGAACTCGCTGGCGACGTACTGAATGGCATAAGGCATCTGCGCGATGATGCCGAAGGTCAGGATCAACGAAACACCGTTGCCGATGCCGTACTTGTCGATCTGCTCGCCAAGCCACATCAGGAAGAGCGATCCGGCAGTCAAACCCGTGACCCCGGCAATGTAGAAAATCGGGCGCGTACCTGTTTGAAGGAATTCCGCCTGTACCAGTCCGGATGAGATCAGGAACTGGAGCCACATGAACGCCTGAATAACGCACATCCCCACCGCCGCGTAGCGCGTCCATTCCGTGATCTTGGCTTGCCCTTGCGCGCCTTCTTTCTTCAATTCCTGGAGCCGGGGCACAGCCGTCTGCAGGAGTTGAAAGATGATCGCGGCCGTGATGTAGGGCATGATGCCGAGGCCGAAGATCGTCGATTGGCTGAACGAACCGCCGGAGAAGATCTGGGCGTACTCAAGGAATCGCTGGAAACCGCCGCCACCGTCTTCCGTTGCCTGTTCGGCAAACGCGCGCATTTCCTCCTGATTCACGCCTGGAATCGGAATCCAGAAGCCGATGCGATACACGACGAGGATGCCCAGCGTGAACATCACGCGGTTGCGGAGTTCTGGAATCCGAAAGATGTTGATAATGGCCTGGAGCATTGATTCTTTTCGTGTCGAAGGAGCCGTGCCCGTCGCTCGTTCAGCCGCATCCATGCGGTAGCGGCAAGATCTGTTCTATCGGAGATGCCGTGACCGTTTCCGATCACGGCTGGTGTCTTACTCGCCGGATTGTGCTTTCTCCTTCTTGGGCTTGGCCGCCCGCGTCCATTTTCGAATCGCAACTTCGGTCACGGTTCCGCCGCTGGATTCGATCTTCTGTTTCGCAGAAGCGGAGAACTTGGCCGCGGTCACATTGAATTTCTTCGTCAGCTCGCCTTCGCCCAGGATTTTGAGCGGCAGTTTGGCATCGCGCACAATGCCGGCCTTGGCGAGCGTTTCGACCGTCACCTCTGCGCCGTCATCCATGCGGGCCTCAAGCGTCTTGAGGTTCACGACGTGGTAGTGGGTGCGGAAGGCGGCGTTGGAGAAACCTCGCTTGGGCATCCGGCGCGCGAGCGGCATCTGACCGCCCTCGAAGTACGGGCGATAGCTGTTGCCGGAACGCGACCCCGCGCCCTTGTGGCCACGACCCGACGTCTTACCAACGCCGCTCGCTTCGCCACGCCCGATGCGCTTGCGCCTGCGGTGCTTCCCTGCCTTCTCTGTGATCTCATGGATCATCATGGTCAACGACTCTCCTGCTCGAAAGAAATTCTCAGCTCACCGACTCGTCTCCGCAGCAGCATGTTCTTCTGTGCTGCGATTCAACCCGTGCGGTGTGATGCGTCTGGCTCTTACGTTCGTGCTACAGCGTGCTCTCTTTCTTTGATCCGATTTCAACCCGTTGAGTTCAGATCAGATTCCAATCTCATCCCTCGCCGCTCGAATTACTCTCACCTTCACCACCGGAATCCTGCGCGGCCCCGGCATCACCGCCTTCCTGCTGCCTACCGCCGCGCCTCGGCCTTCCGGCCCGGCCGCCCCGTCCACCCCGCCGCTCCGCACCGACAACGTTCACCGGTGCGACCGCCCGCTCGCCTGAAGTCGTTGCCGGCATATAGGCCTTGCCACGCTCGATCGACTCTTCGACGACCGTTGCGCCCAGCTCAACACCTCGCAGTTCCTGCACCAGCTCCTTCGAACGCAGCCGTTCGAGGCCGTTGATCACGGCTTTGACGAGATTCTTGGGGTTGGTGGAACCGAATGCCTTGGTGAGGCAGTCCTGGATCCCCATCATTTCAAGCGGCGCGCGGGTCGCAGCGCCGGCAATGACGCCGGTTCCAGGCGAAGCAGGAAGCATGCGTACGGTACACGCGCCAAAGCGGCCGGTCACCGTATGCGGAATGGTGCGGCCGACCATCGGAAACTCACGCATGTTGCGCTTGGCGACTTTCTGCGCCTTCTCGATGGCTTGCGGCACCTGGTTGGCCTTGGCGTAACCCATGCCGACTCGTCCGTCGCGGTCGCCCACGACAACCAGCGCGCTGAAGGAGAACCGCCGACCACCTTTGACGGTCGCAGCGGTTCGATAGACACCCACCGTGGTGGACTCAAGTGATGATGTTGCGTCGAGCGTTTCTGCCATGTGTTCTGTAGGGTTTGGTGTCTTTCCGAAGGCCGCTGGGGGCTGGGCACGGGCGAGTCATCAGTTGAGGTTCAGAACTGCAGTCCCCCTTCTCGAGCGGCGTCCGCAATGGCCTTGACCCGGCCGTGATACCGGAAGCCGTTGCGATCGAAGACGACCTGCTTGATGCCTGCGCCGGTCGCACGTTCAGCGATACTCTTGCCGACGAGCGCGGCCGCCTGGCGATTGCCGCCGTGCTCGGCGCGATTGCCCTTCTCAACGGTTGAGGCCGAAACGATGGTGCGACCTGCAAGATCGTCGATCAGCTGCGCGTAAATATGCATCGAAGAGCGGAAGATCGTCAGCCGCGGACGTTCGGGCGTGCCGAAGATGCGCTTCCGAATGCCGGTCTTTCGTCGCTTTCGCTTGATGGTTTTGAGTCGATTGCGGTCCATAATGATCGTGGGGTGTTGAGTGCTGATGTTTCAGGCGGCCGCTTGCTGTTTCGCGTTTGCTTCGTGAATCGCTTTGTTTCGCATTGCGGCAACACGTCCTTACGCGCCGAACACCTTGCCTTGCTTACGAATGATGATTTCTTCAACGTACTTGATGCCCTTGCCGTTGTACGGCTCCGGCGGTCTCTTTGAACGAATCTCCGCTGCATACTGCCCGACGGCCTGCTTGTCCGCGCCGCTGACCGTAATCACGTTGCCTTCGACAGCGAACTCGACCCCTTGTGGGGCAGGCATGTTGACCGGATGGCAGTAACCGATGTTCAGTTGCAGCGTCTTTCCCTGCGCTTTGGCGTTCCAGCCGACACCGTTGATCTCCAGCTTCCGCAAGAAACCTTCGGAGGCGCCGACGATCATGTTCTGAATCCGCGCCCGCACCGTGCCCCAGTAGGCGCGCATCTGGCGATTGGACATCTTCTCCTCAGGAATCGAACAGGTAATCGACTTCTCACCTTCGTCCCAATGGACAGTGACCTCCGGCCGGTAGTTGTAAGACAGCTTGCCCTTCGGACCATCAACCGTGATGGTGTGGGATTTAGGGTCAAGCGCGATCTTCACGCTGCCGGGCACAGTGATGGATTTTTTTCCGATGCGTGACATGGGCGAGGTGTTAGGTGTTAGGTGTTAGGTGTTAGGTGTTAGGTGTTAGGTGTTCTGGTCTGGTGCCTGTGGCTTTGTGGCTTGGTTTGGATCAAGTGACGATGGCGACGACTTCGCCGCCGACGCGCATTTCCCTGCACTTGCGGTCGCTGAGTACACCGCTGCTGGTCGAGACAATCGCAATGCCCATGCCCTGCAGCGGTTTCGGGAGGTCTTCCGTGCCTCGATAGAGTCGACGGCCGGGCTTGGATGCACGATCGATCGTGTTGATCACATGCTCGCCTCGCGGGCCGTATCGGAGGTCGACCTCCAGGACACCCTGACGGCCGTCTTCGATGACGCGAAAACCGTTGATGTAACCCTCATCAACCAGAACCTGGGCCACGCCTCGGTTCAACTTGTTGTTGAGAATCTTCACCTTCTTCGCGCGGTTGCGGACCGCGTTGCGAATCCGGGTGAGCATGTCGGCTGTGAGGTCTTGCTGGGACATTGGAGTGCGTTCTTACGTTCTGTGTGATGAATACTGGGTGCCGCTTCGGCTTCTTCCGATCCGGACCTTCCTCGCTGCGCTCGTCAGGTCCTGCTTCGGTTCACCAACTTGCCTTTCTCATGCCGGGAATCATCCCCTGCAGCGCGAGCTCGCGTAGCACGATGCGGCTGACGCCGAACTTTCGATACACGCCGCGAGCTCGGCCGGTGATCTGACAACGATTAACCTTCCGCGTCGAGAACTTCGGCGTGCGCTTCATCTTTTCAAACTTGGCTTTGCTGGCCATAACTGGTTCCTTAGATCATCCATCGCGGAGAGGCGACGGCTTCCTTCATGGGTGTCAATCTTTCCGAACGAACGGCATGCCGAGCCCCTCGAGCATGTAGCGGCTCATCTTGGGGTTTGAACGGGAGAAAACAATATTGATATGCATGCCGTGGGTGAAGGTGATGTTTGCTGTGTTGATTTCCGGCCAGACGGCCTGTTCATTGAGACCGAGCGAGTACGTCCCGGCGGCATCGAACGAAGCGTCCTTCACGCCGCGGAAGTCCTTGATTCGCGGGATCGCCAGGTTCATCAATCGATCAAGGAAGTGCCATGCGCGATCGCGCCGCATCGTCACCATGAACGCCGACGGCGCGCCTTCACGCACCTTGAAGTTCGCAACTGATTTGCGAGCATTGATCATCACCGGCCTCTGCCCTGAGATCGTCGTGAGCGTCTGCGTGACCGTCTCGCGAATCTCCGGCTTGAGTTTCTGGTTTTCGAGAAAGCGGCCGACGCCGCAGTTGATGACGATTTTCTCCAGCTTGGGCAATTGGTGAACGTTGCTCAAGCCGAACTCTTTCATCATCGTCGGCGCGATCGTCTCTTCGTAGAGCTTCTGCAGCCGTGGCTTTTCGGTCTGGTTCGGTTGTGTCGTGGTCGCGACCATGGTGAATTCGTTGCTTGGTGTTCAGTTCCGCTCGCGGCTTCGCGCGATCATTTCTCGTCGTTCGTTAGGCCGCAGCTTCTTTTTTGGCCTTTCCCTTGACCGGCGAGGACTTCCGTTGGCTCTTGGGCACGTGCAGCGTGTGCAATTCCTTGCCCTCACGAGCAGCAACACGAACTTTCGTCCCGTCGGGCTTCGTCTGGAATCGCACGCGCGTGGGCTTGCCGTCAACAACCGGGCTGACATTGCTGATGTGGATCGGCATTTCCCGGCGAAGCAGGCCGCCCTTGGGGTTTGCCTGCGTCGGCTTCAGGTGCTTGACGCGGATGTTGACGCCCTGCACGACCACACGATCCTTCTCAGGGAGGACGCGCAGCACCTCGCCGGTCGCACCTTTATCGTTGCCGGCCGTGACGATTACTTGATCACCTTTGCGAATATGGCGTGGCATGTGTTAAACGACCTCCGCAGCAAGTGAGACGATCTTCATGTAGTTCTTCTCTCGCAGCTCGCGAGCGACGGCTCCAAAGATGCGGGTGCCTTTGGGATTTCCATCTTCGTTGATCAGAACGCAGGCGTTGGAGTCGAAGCGGACGTATGAGCCGTCTTCGCGCCGGGTCGGATACTTCGTACGGACGATGACGGCCTTGACCTTGTCGCCCGCCTTGACATCCGCATGCGGCAGCGCCTTCTTGATGGAGCAGACGACGCGGTCGCCGATGCCCGCCGTGCGGCGCGTGAAGCGACCACGTGCGCCCGAACCTCCAAGCACACCGATCACCATCACTTCTCTTGCGCCGCTGTTGTCGGCGACATCCATTCTTGTTTCGTTCTGGATCATTGGAGTTTTCACCTCACTTAGCTCCCGGTCATTGATCGGGTGCTAAATGGTCATGTCATACTTGTTCGACGGCCTTTTCGAGGACGCGCACCAGAACCCAGGACTTGGTCTTGGAGATCGGGCGGCACTCGGCGATCTCGACGCGATCACCCTTCCTCGACGCATTGTCCTCATCGTGGACGTGCAGCACGGTGCGGCGGCGAATGTACTTGCCGTACTTCGGGTGCTTCGCGGAGTAACTGATCGCGACCTTACGGGTCTTGTCGCGCGCGTCGGACTCCACAACGCCGATCCGGCGAGGAGCACGCTCTGATACATTGATGGTCTTGGTCTTGAGCACGTTGTTCAGTTACCTCTGTCTTCAGTGATTCGTCGATCATTCCCGCCGCGGACGGCCGGGCGTGCTATGCCTTCGCCTTGCGGTTGCTCTTCTCGGTGAGGAGGCGTGCGATGTCGCGCTTTATCTTGCCGAACTGCGACGTGTCAGTGATCTTCTCGGTCACCGACTGCGTGCGGAGCTCGAAGCCGCGCCTGCGAAGCCGATTGACTTCGATGTCGATCTCCTCGTTACTGAGTTTGTGTACTTCTTTGGCTTTCATAGGTCTTACGTTCGTGTTGGAATCGCTCGACTTCGCGTTACTTCGAATCGATCATTTCATCCATCAGACGGCGAGCCGCCTTCCGACAAACCGGCATCGCACCGGCATCTTGTGGGCGACGCGGGCCATCGCCTGCTTGGCGATATCCTCCGTCACGCCGCTGATCTCAAAGAGCATCGTGCCCGGCTTGATGCGCGCTGCCCAGTAATCCGTATCCGCCTTGCCCTTTCCCATTCGCGTCTCAAGTGGCTTCTTCGATACCGGCTTGTCCGGAAAGACGCGAATGTACACCTTGCCCTGGCGGCGAAGGAAGTGCTGGGCGGCGATACGGCCGGCCTCGATCTGCCTGGCCGTAAGCCAGTGCGGCTCCAGCGACTGCAAGCCGTAGTCGCCGAACGCGACGTAGTTGCCGCGCGTGGCGTTGCCGCGCAGCACACCGCGCTGCTGCTTGCGGAACTTCACTCGTTTGGGCATTCGGGGCATGGTTCGATCTGTCCTTGATTACGTCTTTGTCATGCAATCCCTCGGCAGAGCCGGGGGCTAATGGTCCTGATTCGGGCGGTTATCTTCGTCCTCGTGCACGGGCTCGCGCGCCGGCTGCCTTGGAGTCGATCTGCTCCTCTTCAGCCGCGCTGTACATGCCTTTGTACACCCACACTTTCACGCCAAGCGTGCCATAGGTCGTGTGAGCATGCACGCAGGCGTAGTCCACGTTGGCCTGAAGCGTCGACAGCGGGATGGAGCCAAGACGTGTACTGAACGTTCGTGACATTTCGGCGCCGCCCAGGCGGCCGGAAACCTGAATACGAATCCCCTTCGCTCCGTTCTGCATCGCGCCCTCACAGCGCTGCTTGAGAAGGCGGCGAAAGTTGGCGCGCTTCTTCATCTGCTCGGCGATGGCCTCTGCGATCAGCTGCGCTTCAGTGTCCGGATTGGCGATCTCAATGATCTTCACCGAGACCTTGCGGCCGGTGAGCGCTTGCAGATCGGCGGTGAGCTTGTCGATCTCCTGACCCTTCGGGCCGATGACGATACCCGGCCGCGCCGTCTTGACGATCACGGTCAATTCCTCGCGCGTGCGCTCGATATGAATATCCGACACGGCAGCGAAGGGAGGCGTGCGATTGAGGCGCTTGTCCACGTACTTGCGGATTTCAAAGTCCTCGACCAGCAACTCCGCAAAGAGCGCCTTGGGCGCGTACCAGCGGGATTTATGCCCCTCGGTAACGCCGACTCGATAGCCAAATGGATGCGTCTTCTGTCCCATATGTTCAGATTCTCTCGTCCACAGCGATGTGCAGATGACTGGTTCGCTTCATGATTGGATGCGCTCGGCCACGGTCTTTGGGCTGAAAACGCTTGATGGTCGGTCCTTCGTCCACGCGGGATTCGGAGACGAACAGGTTCTCAACCCGGGCGTCCTTCTCTTCCGCGTTGGCGATCGCGCTCTCGAGCACCTGTCGCAGATACGCCGCCGCACGCTTCTTGGAGAACTGCAGTTGCAGCAGCGCGTCATCGACCTGCCGGCCGCGAATCAGATCCGCCACCAGCCGCGCCTTCCGCGGTGCGATGCGAGCGAAACGATGTGTTGCGTGGTAAGACATTGGAGTGCTACAACGAATGGATTACTTCTTGGCCTTGACGCCTTCCTTCTTGTTGGTGTGGCCCCGGAACAGCCGCGTGTGGCTGAACTCACCAAGCTTGTGGCCGACCATGTCTTCAGTGATGAACACATCAATGAACTGACGGCCATTATGCACCTGGAACGTATGGCCGACGAACTCAGGGACGATCGTGCACGCACGCGCCCATGTCTTGATGGGCTTCTTGTTCGTGAACTCCGCCTGACGCTCAACCTTGCGGTAGAGTTTCTCGTCGACGTAAGGGCCTTTTTTCAGTGATCGGGACATTGAGAAGGAGTTCGGAGTTGGGAGTTAGGAGATAGAAGTTAGGAGAGGAGCAGCCGCTTGCGGCTTAGCCCGGTTGCTCAATGGGTTCAGAGTTTCAACTGTCCGTAGCGCTTGCTCTTGCGGCGACGGAGGATGCGGGCGTCGGTCCACTTGCCGCGGCGACGGGTGCGACCGCCCTTCGATTTCGTGCCCGAGGCGCTTGCAGGTTCACGACCGGATTTGGAGCGGCCTTCGCCGCCGCCGAGCGGGTGAACGGAGTGATCTTTTGCCACACCGCGCGTCTTGGGGCCGCGACCGAGCCAACGATTTCGCCCTGCCTTGCCGAGCGAGACGTTCTGGTGATCGACATTGCCGACCTGCCCCACCGTCGCGCGGCATTCAATAGAAACCTGGCGAATTTCACCAGACGGAAGCACAAGCGTCGCCCAGCGACCTTCCTTGTTGGTCAATCGAGCCCCCGATCCTGCTGCCCGGCAAAGTGATCCGCGCTTTCCCGGCTCGAACTCGATGTTGTGCACGGTCAAACCGGTGGGGATGAACCGAAGCGGCATGGCATTGCCTTCCTTCGGATCGATTGCCTTTGCGGAGCTCATGACGGTGGCGCCGACCTTGATGCCGCGCGGTGCGAGGATGTAACGCTTATCGCCGTCTTCGTACTCGAGGAGCGCGATGTGGCAGGTTCGGTTGGGGTCGTATTCGATCCCAAGCACTTTCGCCCGAACGTCATCTTTCATTCGGCCAAAGTCGATCATGCGATACCGCCGCTTGTGCCCGCCGGAGCGACCGCGCACGGTAATCTTTCCCTGTGCGTTACGGCCGCCCGTTTTCTTGAGCGGGCGAAGCAGCGATTTCTCGGGCGACCGCTTCGTCACCTCCGCATGGAGGTTGACCGAAGCGTTGCGCCGGCCCGCAGAGGTTGGTCTGTACACTCGAATAGGCATGGGATCGGAACTCAGAGGTCAGAAGTCAAGAATCAGTCGCATCCACTTCTCGCGAGGTCTCAAGTCAATCAGAACAACTCAATCTTGTCCTCCGGGTGAACTTTGACGATGGCCTGCTTGATATCGCTGTCGCGGAAGAAGCCGAAGCGGTTGCGATGGCGGGCTCCCTTGTGAATTTTCGTCGCCACCCCGAGCACGCGAACCTTGTAGAGCTCCTCCACCGCACGCTTGATCTGCGGCTTGTCGGCGCGGCGATCGACTTGAAACGCGACACGGTTATGCGCATCAGCGTGAAACGTGTTCTTCTCCGTCACGAGCGGCTTGATGATGATCTGCGTCGCTTCCATGGATTACGCGGCCTCCTTCTGCTTCGACTGCGCTGCCACGCCATCCCCCCATGCCGAGCCGTCCAGGAACGCCTGAAGTGACGACTTGGCGACGAGCAGGTAGCGGCTATTGAGCAGCTCGAAGACGTTGAGTTGGTCAATCCGAATGAGGTTCACACCCGCAAGGTTCCGCGCCGAGAGGGCGGCATTCCGATTGGAGGGATCAAGCGCGACAAGGCAGCTTCGGTCGATGCCGAGCGACTCGAGTACGGCCTGGAAACTCCGTGTCTTGGGCGCATCGAAGCTCAGATCATCAATGCACTTGACTTCGTTGTCAACGAGTTTCGCCAGGAGCGCGTTGCGATTCGCAAGCCGGCGCATCTTCTTGGGCATGTCGAGGCGAAACTCGTCCTTCGACTTGGTCTTGGCAAACGCCACGCCGCCGCCCTTGCGGTGCGGGACGCGCTTCGGCCCCATGCGGGCGTTGCCGGTGCCCTTCTGGCGGAACATTTTCTTCGTAGAGCCCTCCACCATACCGCGGCTCTTGGTTCGCGAGGAACCCTGCCTACGGTTCGCGTGGAACATGACATACGCCTGCTTCAGCAGCGCGGGGCGCACCTCGCTTCCGAGGAGCCCTTCGTCGATGGCAAGAGTATCCACCTGCTTGCCGGTCTTGTTGTAGACGGGAACTTCAATCATGGTCATTCACACCTGACGGCCGGTGCCGTCTTCTTTCGCCTCACCCTCCGCTGCCGGTTCACGCTCCGGCGGGCAGGGTTACGACTCGGTCGATCGTTGCTCGTTCTGTCGTGACCGCACGGTTCGGTGGGCTCTTGAAACCCATCCCGCCTTTGCGGTCGCCGGGGTGTCAAATCACTTACCGGCTTTGGCGAGTCTTCCTTTCCTTCGATTGAGCCGAACTGCTTCACGGATAAACAACCGGCCCCGATTCGGCCCTGGGACCGGTCCTTTTACAAGTAGAAGATTCTTTTCCGGATCAATGGCGACGACGTCAAGACTGCGAACCGTCACCGTTTCATCGCCCATGTGGCCGGCCATGCGCTTCCCGGGCCTGACCTTCGGGCCGGTACCCGTGTTGGTGCCGTGGCTGCCGATCGAGCCGGCCGAGCGGTGCTTGCGCTCCGTGCCGTGGCTCGCTTCAAGCCCCGCAAAGTTATGCCTTTTCATGACCCCCTGGAACCCCTTCCCCTTGCTCGTCCCGGTGACATCTACATACTTCACATCTTCAAACGCTGAAACATCAAGTTGTTGGCCGAGTTCAAAGCCGGCCGCATCGTCATCGCCATCCAGCCGAAGTTCCGAATGGAACCTCTTCGGCGAAGCGCCGGCCTTGGCGTCATGCCCGATGAGCGGCATGCTCGAACGGCGCGGCTTGACATCCTCAAAGCCGATTTGAACCGCACTATAGCCATCGACCTCGCTGGTCTTGACCTGCGTGACCGCGCACGGACCTGCTTCAATCACGGTGACGGGGATATTCCTCCCATCCTCCGTGAAGTAGCGGGTCATGCCAATCTTTCGTCCAATGAGTGCGGCGGGCATTGTAAGTGGTCCAAACTTCTGGTCGCTCACCGCTTAGCACTTCGCGTGGGCTAAGCCGCGAGCGGCGGGGTCATGCTTTGATCTTGACGAACACACCTGCGGGAACAACGAGGCGGTTGAGCGCCTCAACGGTGCGGGCGTTGGGTTCGGTGATGTCAATGATGCGCTTGTGCGTTCTGATCTCGAACTGCTCGCGCGATTTCTTGTCAATGAACGGTGAACGGTTGACCGTGTAAATCTCGCGGCGTGTGGGCAGCGGAACCGGGCCGGCCACGCGGGCGCCGGTGCGCTTGGCGTGATCGACGATTTCCTTCGCCGAGGCGTCGAGCGCCTGGTGGTCGTACGCCTCCATTCTGATGCGAATCCTGCCTTCCATTGACGGTCCAGTTCCTTCAGAGCAAACGCTCTTCCAACAGTGCTTGAATCAGTAACGTGTTACGACAACGAATCGCACGCGCGGCAACCATAACCTGCCGCCAGTTCCTCCTCTCCATGGCGGCATGCTCGCCGGTGCTGCGAGTGCGAATCGGTCATCATACGGAGCCCGGCGACTCTGTCAACTCGCTGAGCCCCTCGGCGGCAACTTTTTGGCAAGCGGGTGAGCGACGATTCCGCAGGTGCCCCCGTGCGGGAGCCACACTGAGCGTCAGGCCACTCAGTTCACCCCGCCAACCGGGACATTTCAATCAGCCCCGGCCGCGGCCGCTGCGGATAGAGTCTTCCCCATGGTCATGATGAAATGCATCGTTACCCGACTCCTCTTCCCTTTCATGCTCGCGGTGGCCCCCACCTGCACCGCCGCAGTGATGCTCGAAGCCCCAGAGGCGACGGGGGGGCAGGCACCCCGGGATGACGGTGGCCTCATGCCGAATGTCCCTCCTGGCTTCAACCCCACTGCGGAGGGGCTCTCCAGCAAGCCGCTCATCATCGAGAATCTGGGCTTCGCGATGTACGCCCCTGCCGGATCCGTTTCGTTGCCGCAGCGAATCGATGGCCAGTATGTGCTTTCGATCATGCACCAGGGCGATCCGCCAAGATGGTCGATGTCGGTTCAGCACCTCATTGCCACCACTTCGGGATCGACGCCCGCATCCGAAATTGATTTACACCTTGCGGCGCTTCGGAAGGCAGAGCGGCCGCACCGAATCCTGACCGATGAAACACGATCCTTCGGCGGCAGCACCGGGCAACTCTGCTTTATTGAACAGACCGGTCCCCGGGGCGACGTTCTTGTCAGCGGCTGGCTCGTCCTGCCGGTCGGTGACAACCTGTACTTAATTTTCTCACTCGTCGCTGACTCAGATGAGTTCACAACGCTTGAGCCCCTGATTGAACGATCCTTTGCGACGCTCAATCTGCGCACGGCTGAAGAGGTCGCAGCACGCCGGCTCTCGACCATTGAAGCGGCCAGGGACTTCCTCGCATCACTCACTCCTGAGCGCCTCAAGTCACTTGACGGCATCGAGCGCTGGTCGCGCATCTACCTGCCGAATAGTGATGGTGAGGGAGAGACGGAAATCGGCTATTCATTGCTGCAAGTGCGTGCAGCCAAGCGAGGTGAACTCAACCCGAATCGCGCAGAGACCGCCTACTCCGCTGCCGAGCAGCAGGAGGGCCTGCTTGTGCGGCTGCAAGGGCGAATCATCGGCGATCTGGAACGGAACATCTTCCTCGACTCGCTCTCACTGTATTGGCTCTCATGGGATATGACCGCCGAAGCATGGGACGTCAAAGGCACCCAGCGTCAGGGCCAGGCGGAACACACTCAAGCAGAAACAGGCGTGCGCACCGCGCCCTCGGCCGGTGACCCCCGGCCGCTGCTCACTGTCATTCGAGACAATTCAACAACTAACCTCCAAAGCAAGGACGAATGGGCAGTGCCGGATGTGTATCTCTCACAGGCGCTTTCCTCAGTGCTTGGCCGGCTCCTGCCCAGGGACCAGCCACGCGATTTCGCCTGGTATTTCTACAACTTCTCGCGATCAACGCCGCAGTTGACGCGGAGAATTGACCGCTGGGCTCCCGCTGAGAGCGCAGGCGGGGCAAACGGCAGCTGGGAGCTGCGCACACAGCTCAGCATCGATTCGCCGGTGATTCGATCGACCTACTCTCCGAGTGGCGAACTTGTGCGCACCGTCCGTCATGACGGCGTCGTCACCGAGCCCATCGAACTGGAAGAACTGGTTCGCCTTTGGGATCGCAAGGGCTTACCGATTGCGAGGCCGCGAACGAATCGAGGAACGCGCCGATGAAGGTCGCTCTGATGGCTTTGGCGCTTGTGGTGATCAACATCGCCGCCTGCGCGCCACGCGCCTCCACGAAGGAGCTCGCGCAGCGGCCGCACTTTGAGATTGCCGAAAGCAACGACGGCGCTGCGCCCCTTCACGCGTTGATCGCCGACGCCGCTTCCCACAATGCAGCGGTCTTTGACATCGTCGAAGGTGAGCAAGCAGGCAGCGAGTTGATTATCGAGCACCGGCCGACGTCGCGATTCGGCGCGCAATGGGAGGTCGCCGAAGGTGACCTTCGTAGTGAGTTCCTCAGAACCGACGAGGACGGCAAGGTGCTCCTCACCGCCGCGATCGATCACCATGAGAATGCGCTGACACGCTTTGATCCGCCACTAATCTCCATGTATGAAAGCTTGCCGCCGGGAAGTTTACGTGAGCAGGAGGTGCGCATGCGCGTTTTGGATTTGCGTAATCCAAAGCGAATCCGCGAGCAGGGAACTGCGACACAGATCATCGAGCACCGTGGCATGCGGGTGATCCGGATTTGGGGCGACGATCGTGGAGAGCCGGCTGAATTGACGGCGCACTGCATCAGAGTCACCTTCCGCGCGGACCTGCGCCTTGCGCGGGTGGTACGCCATTCCAATCTCTACTACAGCGAAGGCGTTGGGCTGGTCGCGGCCGAGCATGAAGAGACCATCACGGCCTTGGGGTTGCTTGGGAGCACATCGCGCCAAACGATCCTTCGCCGTCTCCCGTTCGAGTCCCCTGCCGGGAGCCAAGTCAATCGGTAAATCTCGCCGATAAACTCAGGATCAGACGTCTCGTAGATCGGCCTTCTGATTCAGTTGATTCCCCAAACCCCCCAACACATGGCTCCCTCCAAACATCCAGTCGGCATCATCGGCACTGGCACCATGGGCACCGGCATTGCGCAGGTTGCGGCGCTTGCTGGCTTTTCGGTTCAGCTCATGGACCTTGAAGAAGAAACAGTTCAAAAAGCAATCGAGAACGTACGGCAGAAGCTCGATCGAATGGCTGAGAAAGGACGACTGACGTCGGAGCAGCGCGATGAAGCAGCGGCCCGCCTTCACCCGGCTCTGAAGCCGGAAGACCTCGCCGATTGCGACCTCATCATCGAAGCGATCATCGAGAGTCTCGACGCCAAGACATCCATGTTCAAACAGGTGTTGCCGCATCTGCGCGAGGATGCCATCATTGCGAGCAATACATCATCGCTTTCCATCAGCGCGATCGGCGAAGCCATCGGGCAGCCGCATCGCGTCGTTGGAATGCACTTTTTCAATCCCGCTCCGCTCATGCCGCTCGTCGAAGTCATCAGCGGGAAGCGCAGTGATCCAAAGCTGGTGCAGCGCGCAGTCCTCATTGCAGAGGCATGGGGGAAGACGGTCGCTCGCGCCAATGACACGCCCGGCTTCATCGTGAATCGCGTGGCCCGGCCGTTTTATCTTGAGGCGTGGCGCATCCTCGAAGATCGCATGGCCAACGTTGATGAGATCGACGAGGCCATGCGTTCACTCGGCGGATTCAGAATGGGGCCGTTCGAGTTGACGGATCTGATCGGCCAGGATGTGAACACCGCCACAACCGACTCAGTGTGGAAGCAGCTCGGCAAGCCGGCGCGGCTGGCGCCGAGCAGCATGCAGACGCAAATCGTCAAGGAAGGCCATCTCGGGCGCAAGACTGGACGCGGCGCCTACATCCACGATGGCAACGACCCCCGACCGGCCATCGCCATCGACAAGATCGACTTCGCGCCGCCGGCGCGGATCACCGACGCGGTTGAGCGGTTCGTCGAAGGCGCGACGGAACAGATCGGCTCGCCACTCGAGAAGTACATCTTCGCACGAGTTCTTGTGGCGATCGTCAACGAAGCGGCATGGGCCATAAGCGACAGCGTCGCTGATCGCGCCAACATCGATACTGCGATGAAACTCGGCACGAATTATCCGAAAGGGCCGCTCGAATGGGCTGAGCAAATCGGCCACTCGGCGGTGGGCGAACTGCTCGACGCGCTCAATACACACGTCAAAGACAGTCGCTTCGCCTCGCCGGAATACTTCAAGACGCAGGTGTAGCCAAACGCACAACTCGCCGATCGCGCCAAGAGGAGAGCGATTCAGCGCCGTCTCCGGCCGCCAACGATCGCACCGATCAAGAGCAACGGAAGCGCGCCCGGCGCCGGAACCTGACCTGCGTAGATGTTGATTCCCGGCTGGGTTTCGTATGCCCACGAGATCGCATTGAGACTCCATCCCTCGCGAATGACTTCGATCCAGCCGTAGTTGCCATCCATAGTGAGCACCCCGATGTATCGCGTTTCACCCTCGGGGAAGTTGGTGAACTCCTCGCCGCCATAATGAGCCGTGCTGGCGAGGAATCCCCACGATGCATCTTCCACAACGGGGTCGCCGAACAGAAGGCCGGCTGTGTACGGAAGTGTTCCGAGGTCACCAAGCACCAGCGCGTGCAAACCCGGGAAGCCGACTTCCGGATGGTGCAGGTTTCCAAATCCGCCCACCATCTGCACCACCGCGCTCGTGCTGGGCGCGTTTGTCTGCGCCTCCGGACTGAGCGTGATATCGAGCCAACTTGGCGGGCCCAGTACGTCAAGTTCCCAAGCAAAGTGACCGGGCTGGCCGGGCTCAGGATTGATAAAGTGCACGATCGCTGCCGCCGCTGGGCTGGTGCACATGAAGAGCAACATCAACGCGGGGCTGAACAGGCGTGCCATAGCCAACAGCATAACCGGATGAACGCGCAGCGATCCCAAGAAAGCTCAAAGATTCCTGAACAAAACCTGCAATTGAAACGGCAGATTGCGGCCCGGTATCTCACTTTCTACTGGAGCCGCCGCCCAAGGAATCAACTCTCCGGCGATCGGCTCAGTGCGGGCGATGTTCCGGCAGCAACCGGCGACCGTTGATCACTCGTCACCATCCGGCGCAGCATTGTCGTCGCATCCAGCGCTAGACTCAACAGCAGCGGCACCAGAAGCAGCGTGAAGAGCGCCGAGACGAAAAGGCCGCCCACCACCACGCTGCCCAACCCGCGATACAGTTCCGAGCCGGAGCCGGGCATGAGCACCAGCGGAAGCATCGCGCCCGCGCTCGTCATCATGCTCATAAAGATCGGCCGAACACGCGTGCGAACGGCCTCTCCAATGGCCCGTCTGGCTGGCAGCGGTCCATCGAACTCCGCGCCAGCATCGCCCGTGCCGCGCATAAAGTTCAGTGATTGGTGCACGATGAGGATGGCGTTATTGACGACGACGCCGATCAGTATCACAAAGCCGAGCATTGTGAGCACGTCCAGATTCTGCACGGGAAGGTAGCGGTCGTGCACACTCCAGATGTGGACGCCGTAGAGCGCAGCGAATCCGCCGAGTGTCGCGAGCGGCACACTGAACATGATGACCAGTGGATGCAGAAAGCTCTGGAAGAGCACGCACATGAGCAGGTACACGATGACCAGCGCCAACACTAATGACGACCCAAGCGTGCCCATGAGTGTGCCGTCACCGAGCAGTGCGCTGCGCACCGCTTCCAACTTACTCGCAGAGCCGGTCATGCCTACTGCTACATCGGGAGTAATGCGGCCTTCCGCGCGCAGGTCGGCAACGATCGCTGCCGCCCCGTTGATTGCTTCCTCGAGCGGCATGCCGTCAGGCGCAGTGAACTGAAGCGTGACGGCGCGCTGTCGCCCCACGCGATTGATCTGCTGCGGGCTCGTAACACGCTGGAGCGTCGCTAGGTTCGAGATCGGCACCACCTGGCCGGTCGGCGTTGCGATCGGCGTATCCTCAAGGCCGTTCAGGAATGCCGAATCGAGTGAGTCCTTGGCCACCACTTTGAAATCGATCGTCTCCCCACCCATTCGATACTCACCGATGATCGCGCCATCCCCCATCGACTGCACTGCGAGCCCAAGATCGCTGGTGGTCATGCCGACTTCGCCAAGCCGAATCAGGTTGGGCGTGACCTGGAGTTCCGGTCCCGGGATGTTGAAGTTGGTGGGGTCCGGCTGAACCGAGTACATGCCAAACTGCGCCCGCAGCTTCGCAAGCGCTGCATCGGCCGAGGCCACAACCTTCGTGAGATCATCGCCCGCGAAGTCGATCTTAATAGCCGACCCTGTGCTTCCGCCGAGGCGAAATAGCGGCATCTGGTTGGCGAACGCAAGCACCCCGGGGGCGACCTCTGCCCGCGTTGCATGCTGGAACAACGGCAGGAGATCCACAACGCGCGTGGGATCGTCACTGATCCCACCGTGAAACATGATGCCGGGCGTACCAACGAAGAAATAGTTGTCGAGCGTCGGTGGAACGATCGTCGGCCCCGGCTGATTACGCCGCATGTCCCAGGTTGGAATCGAAGGCAACTGAGCAACCGCTGCCTCATACGCCTCGGGATCAGCGTTCCTCAGTTTGCCGGTTTCCCAGAACGGCCGCATCGTGGCTTCGACGCGCTCGCCGAGCCGTGCCTGCTGTTCGATGTTGTAGCCCGGCGGCGGATTCAGCATGCCGAAGATCATGTTGCGATTGCCGCGCGGCAGATAGTCCGCAGGCGGCATGAGCGCCCAGCTGCCATAGAGCGATGCGGAGGTAAGAAGCGTCACGATCGCAAGACGCGCGATGACGCTTCCGCAGAGAAACGAAATAAACCGTCCGAGCTGAATCGGAAACTGATGCATGCCGCGACCGATTGCTTTGCTCAGGTAGTACGGCGAAAGAAGGATCCACACAATTGCAAAGCGCAGGCGAGCTCCCGCCGAGGCGGCTGTTTCAACGCCACCCCGGCGCGCCGGACGGTCGAATCGATGAGGATCGACTGGCTTCAGAAGCCGTGCGGCCGACGTCGGGATGACCGTGATCGACACGAGCAGACTCAGCGCGATTGCTGCGCAGATGGCGAGCGCGATGTCTCGAAACAGTTGTCCCGCTTCTTCCTCCACGAGAAGGATTGGAATGAACACCGCGATGGTGGTCAGCGTCGAGGCAACGATCGCACCGCCGACCTCACGGGTTCCATCGAACGCCGCCTGCATCGGTCTCTTGCCCATCTCGAGGTGCCGAAAGATGTTCTCGATCACCACGATGGCGTTGTCGACCACCATGCCCACGGCAAAGGCCATGCCGGCCAGCGAGATCACATTGACCGTGCGCCCCATCATCACCATCACGACCACAGAGCCGATCACCGAGATGGGGATCGCCAGCGCGATAATTCCCACGGTACGAATCGACTTGAGAAAGAGCAGCAGGACGAACACGGCCAGTCCGCCGCCGATCCAGATGTTGGATTGTACAAGCGCTAATGCGTCATCGATGTAGATCGTCTGGTCGAAGACCTGCCGCAGTCGCAGCGTTCCTTCGAGTCCGATCTGCTTGGCGTACGTCTCAAGCATGCCCCCTTTCGTGTTGAGTCGCGCGAGTTCGGCCTTGAGCGCCTCCATCACTTCCATGACATTCGAGCCCACTTCACGCTGAACGTTGATGGCGATCACCGGCTCGCCGCGCGATCGGACGAAACGATTCGGCTTCTTGTACGTCTCCCGTACCTCAGCGACATCTCTCACGCGCAGCGGCCCGCGATCAGTGTTTGCGATCACCGTCGCTTCCACCGCCTCCACAGATGAAAACTGCCCCACCGTGCGAAGGCGCACGTCGACCTTGCCATCCGCAACCTGGCCCGCAGAGACGTTGCGATTGGCGCGCTGCAGGGCATCCACGAACATGGCCGGCGTAATCTTGTGCTGCGCCAACCGCACAGGATCAAAACGCACCTGCACCTCGCGCTCACGTCCCCCCAGCACATTCACCTCAGAAACGCCGGGAACGCGCTCAAGCGTCGGCTTGATGCGGTTCTCACCGAAATCCTGGAGCGTTCGGATGTCAAACTCAGGATCAGCCGTGGTCTCCAGCATGATCCATGCGATGTAATCGCGGCTGCGCGGGTCGGACGCTTCGACGATTGGCTCGTCAACGTTGAGCGGATAGGAGGGCACCTGGCGGAGTTTGTCGCTGATCTCCTGGAGCGCTTCCGACTTCTTTGTTCCCACGACAAACTCGAGCGTGATCTGTCCCTCGCCCTGCGTGCTGGTGCTGGTCATCGCGCGCAGGTTGGTCAGTCCCTGCAAGCGCTCTTCCTGCTTGTCGATGATCTCCTTCTCGATTTCATCGGGGCTTGCGCCCTCCCATCGCGTCGTCACCGATATCACCGTGTCGTCGACATTGGGAGTCAGCTGAATTGGGATGCGCTGCAGCGAAATCAATCCCGCCATGATGACCAGGATGACGCCAACAGCAACGGTGATCGGTTGATCGATAGAAGCGCGAATGAAAGACATGAATCAGATGGTTGACATCAAAATCACCTCGACGCCGAGTCTGACGAACGAGGTAAGGAAGACCCGGATGCGGCGCGTGTCGCCACGATGGCCCGCACCGGCTGCATCGGGGCCAGGCGTTCATTGCCCTCAACCACAACGACCTCGCCCGCTTCAAGCCCCGGCGCCTGAACCACAACGCGATCGTGAACATCAAAGAGTGTCTGCACCGGAACCGCCACCGCATGTGACTGCTCCGGCGATGTCGAGCGAACCACGTACACGTACGCCCCGGTTTCATTGCGCAGGATTGCGTCCTTATGAATGGTGAGCTGCTCGACCGACGCGCCTGTCGGCAACCAGGCGACCACCGACATGCCGGGCGAAAGCACGTCCTCGTCGTCTTCAATCCTTACGATGAGCGAAAACGTTCTCGCCAGGGGATCCACATCACGAATCACGCGCGTGCTGGACGATGTGTAGTCCTGATCCGTTGCCTCAATGTGGACGCCGACGCGCAGATCCTTCGCTGAGACGGCGGCAGCGTTCCGCTGCGGCACATTGAGCCAGACATCAAACGCACCGACCGCAACAATCTCCGCAATGGCCTGGCCCTCCCCGATCCACTCCCCCACCTCGGCCAGACGACTCGTGATGACCCCATCAAACGGAGCCCTGATCACCGTATCAGCCAGCCGCCGCCTGAGCAGATCGGCCGCTGCGTTCGTTACTTCTATATCGCGTACCGCCTGATCACGTCGTGCTTGCGCGATTGAAACCTCCAATCGAGCATCGGCTATCTCCTTTGGATTGACTGCTCCGCGCTCAGCCAGCCGCTCGTACATGTCCAGATCGCTCTGGCTCAGGAGCAGCTGCGCCTCCCGCTCAGCCATGAGCGATTCGAGCACGCTCAACTGAGCTTCGATCTGCCGGAGCTGTATCGACAGCCGCCGATCGTCGAGCCGAGCAAGCACATCGCCTTGCCCCACGCGCTGGCCCTCAACAACCGGCGCAGCGACCACAATGCCGGACTCGAGAGCAGCGATGCGCGACCGAGCAACAGCACGGAGGTCGCCGGTAACCTGCCGATGATGTTGAACGACCTCTCGCCGAACCGCGTCAACACGCACGGGTGAGGCGTCCTGAGCAAGTGTCGCCGTTGCTGCAAAATTCGCCGAAAAGACAGCAATCAGCGCTATGAGAACTGCTTTTGCATTGTCGATCTGCATGACTCTCCAACGTAAGTAAGGCAAGAATTGTTCCAATCTGCACAACGATATGCACACAGTCGGCAATAGCCAGTGGACCCTCAAGAGAGTCGAGTGAAATGGATAACGCCGCATCAAGCCAAGCCGACCGCTCGCCGCTGGCCCCGCTGTAGCTCTTGGTCTCGCGATCCTGATCCGCCGTCGTTGCAGAGAGTTCGATAACCACCTGAACGTGATGGCGATCAGGACGCGCGGGCGGCGATCGCATCGAGCCGTGCGGTCAGATCAGCGATCGCCTTGTCGTTCGCCGGATTTCCACCGACGATGGTCAACTTCGATTCGGCCGCTCCCTCAGCGAAGAGAATGGCAAGCAGCGGATGGCCCCGGTCCTCAGCAAGGGTGACCCTGCTGATGCGAGCAAGATTGATCCACCGAACCTCATCGTCGCTTGTAACAAGTTTGAAAAACTCCATGTCTCTCCTTCGCTGCTCAGCCGGACAGCTGGCTCATCCCATATGATGTAGTGCGGTCTGTTCGAGTCGTGCCGCGCTAAACAAGTTTCGGATTCTACTCACGATGAAGAGCATTGTCGCAGGGATCGACTTCACCGGCCGCTCTCGGGATGTCCTGACGGAAGCGTTTCGCCGCTGCGAACCAGGTGCCAGCGTCCATGCCGTTCACGTCGTCGATCAGCGCGCACTTGATGAGGTTCACGGCTCGGCTGATCGCTCGGCCGAAGATATTCGCGGACAAATCCTGCTCGATACGAAGCGGCTGCTCGAAGCGCACCTTGCAGAAAAGTGGATTCAGATCCCCCAAGGCATACGACTCATTGTCGAGGTTCGCGCTGGCGATCCCCCTCGCACTCTTGCAGAGTACGCCGAGAAAGCGAAAGCTGATTTGATCGTGATGGCGCGGAACAGTCGATCCAATCCGGACCTGGGCGCCGGGTCAACAGCGGTGCAGACTGTGCGCCACGCCACTGGCGATGTCCTCATTGTCCATGAGAACGCGCCTCCACCCTATCGCCACGTCGTCTCGTGCATTGACTTCTCGGAGCACTCCGAGCGTGCGCTTCGATCGGCCGCGATTGCGGCAAGAAATGACGGCGCAACCCTGCACCTGCTTCATGCATATCGACCCTACTGGGAAGTGATCCACCTTGGTGCGCTTCCGATCGATGCGACGGCGGAAATCCAGAACGAGCAGCGAATCCTGCTGGAGCAGCGTTTAGCACGATTGGCGAAAACTGCGAAAGAAGCCGTGGGCGGCGGCGACGTGAAGTGGCATATCGTGCCCGCCGGCTCGGCGGCCTCAGCCCTGCTTGAATTCTTCAAAGACATCGGCGCCGACCTTGCCGTTGTTGCATCGCACGGCAGAACCGGGCTGTCCCGCATGGTTCTCGGCTCCGTGGCCGAGCGCATCGTGCGCCACTCCCCCTGCTCCGTGTTCGTCTGCAAGGCCCGGTTCGCAGCTTGACGACAAACTCTCACTCACTGCTGAACAGGTCAAGTTGCTCAATCTCGTCGATCGCCGTCTTCGATCGGCTGCGCCGAACCCGCTGTGCTGATGAGCCCACCACTGAGTCAATTGTTCCATCGGAGACATGCGTTCGCATCGACTGGCCGCTGTGTACATCGCCGATCGAACGCACGAGTCTGCCATCCGCCGTTGTCGTGTACGAATAACCGCGCTTGAGCACCTGCCGTGGATCGATGGCAACAAGTTGCCGCTCGGAGGAAACAAGCCGCTCGCGCTCTCGCACCAGTCGCAGGACCATTGCCTCATCAAGCTCGCATGCCTTCGCATGAACCTGATCACGCCACGCTCGAATCCGCCGTGCGACCGCGCTGTTGAGTCGATCTTCCAGAATCGCGATCCGCTGATGACGCTGCGACGCGATGGCAGCCGGCTGAAGCTTCGCCAGACGCCCGGCAAGCCGCTCGAGCCGCGACCCGACCGAAGCCACACGGTGCGCGACGATGTTGTGCAGATGCTTGGCGCAATTGATGATCTGTTCGCGCCGCCGCTCAATCAGCCGATGCACCAGAAACCCCAGCCGCTGCTCGTTGTGCGCGATCTGTTTGGCGAGTTCCGCTGCATCGGGCACCAGGCGCATCGCCGCCTGCGTCGGCGTTGAGGCGCGCAGGTCGGCGATCAACTCGATCAGCGTCGTATCCGACTCATGCCCGATCGCAGCCACAAGCGGGATCTCGCAGTTGTATGCCGCATCAGCGACGATGCGTTCATTGAACGCCCAGAGGTCTTCGATCGACCCGCCGCCGCGCGTCACCAGGATCGCATCGATGCCGAGCCGTTCGTGCTCGGCATCCACCCACTCAATCGCCCGTGCGATCTCTTCCTTCGCGCCCTCCCCCTGCACGCGCACATCCACAACGAGCAGTCCCACTGCCTTGCAGCGGTGCGCCGCTGTATTGATAACGTCATGCACTGCCGCGCCAGTCGCAGAGGTAATCACAGCAATTCGCCGTGGAAACACGGGCAGCGGCTTTTTCCGCGCAGGATCGAAGTACCCCAAGCCGCGCAGTTGCTCACACAGACGCCGAAACTCCAGTTCCAGCGCGCCCGCGCCCACCGGCTCCAGTTTCGTCACGTACAACTGCGTCTTTCCCTGAGGTCCGTAGTGACTCACATGCCCGGTCGCAATGACTTCATCGCCTTCACCCGGTGTGAAACTGAACTTCTTCGCCGAAGATGACCATGCTGCGCAGGACACGACAGCCGACTCGTCCTTGAGCGAAAAATACCAGTGGCCGCGCACACTCAGATTGCTTACCTGCCCGATCACGCGCAAAGGCGAGGCAATGCGCTCTTCGAGCGTTGCTTTGATGAGCTGCGCAAGTTGGCTGACCGTCAACTGTTTCGAGTCGCTCAACTTGCCGAACTTCGCCTTCTCACGCCGGGCCGGCATGGGTGCGGCCGGTTCGGCGCCTTCGGCATCTTCAGGATTGAAAGGCAGTCGCGACATGAGAGAAAGAGAGAGTGGGATTCTTGTACAGCAACGTCACGCATCATACTTCAACCGGCTCTCGTACTTCTCGCGTTGCTCCCCTCGGTGGCCCGCCGTGTTGAATCGAACCGCAACAGCCGCCCATACAATCAAGGCCATGCCCGCCGCTGCGTCCGTCCGCCTCACGACCGCCATCGCCGATCTGCCCGGCGTTGGATCGCGTCGTGCCGACGCGCTTCGCCGGCTTGACATTCGCTGCGTGGCCGACCTCATCCGGCACATGCCGATGCGCTACGAGCACGAACTCGAAGAGCAGTCGATCGATCAGGCGAACACCGGCAGCATCGCGCCCGAGCATCAGTCGCACGCAAACCTGGCCGTCCAAGGCGAAGTGCTCTCGACGCGCTCTTCACCGGGCAGGAGGTCGCGCTTCGAGGTCACGCTGCATGACGGCACCGGCACCATGCTTCTCACCTGGTTCAACGCGCCCTGGATGCGCGGCCGCATTCACCCGGGCAGCCACATTCGCGCCTGGGGCAAGACCAAACGCTGGGGCGATTATCTCCAGATGGTCAACCCGCGCTGGGAGCCGATCAACATTGACGTTCCTGTCGAGAAGCGCGCTGCGCGGCTGCGGCCGATCTATCCCGGCAGTGAAGATGTTCCATCACCCGTCATCGAAAAGCTCATCGATCAGGTTCTGGATGCAGCGCTCGCGTTGCTTGATGATCATCTGCATGAAGGGTACCGTCGCGCCAAGGCCATGCCGACCCTTGCTGAGGCATATCGCATGGTCCATCGCCCGGCTGATGAAGATGAAGTCAAAGAAGGTCGCCGGCGGCTTGCATTCGATGAACTGCTCATGCTGCAACTGGGCGTGATGCTCAAGCGCAGGCACCGTCAGGACACTCTCACCGCCCCGCAGCTTAAGCACAACGCGCAGATTCACAAGCACATCCTCGCGCGGTTCCCGTTCGAGCTGACGCAGCACCAGAACGCAGTACTCGATGACATCATCAAGGATTTGCAGCGGAAGACGCCGATGAACCGGCTGGTGCAGGGCGATGTGGGCGCGGGCAAGACAGTCGTCGCGCTGTACGCCATGCTCACGGCTGTTGCATCGGGACACCAGGCCGCGCTTATGGCCCCGACGGAACTGCTCGCCGAGCAGCACTATTCATCCATGACCCAGATGCTCGAAGGATCGCGCGTGCGCATCGAACTGCTCACCGGTTCGCTCAAGCCGGCTGCCAAGCGCACCATCCACGAAGCACTTGCAGTGGGCGAGATCGACATCCTGATCGGCACCCACGCGCTCATTACGAAACAAGTCGCCTTCAAGTCGCTCGCCGTGGCCGTCATCGATGAGCAACACCGCTTCGGCGTCCATCAGCGTGCCCACCTTCGCGCAAAGAGTTCACCACGGAGGGCCACAGCGAGCTACGGAGGAGAGAAGAGAAGTGCAGGTGATGTTGGTCGAACCGGCGCACCAAATGTTGCCAACTTTGGCGAAAACAAGCAGTCTGATAAGCCCTCTCCGTGGCCCTCCGTGGCTCTCCGTGGCGAATCGCTGTACGACACGCCGCACATCCTCGTCATGACCGCCACGCCGATTCCGCGCACGCTCTCACTCACGGTGTTCGGCGATCTCGACATCTCAACCATTCGCGGCATGCCGCCTGGCAGGCAGCCCATCACGACGAAACATGTTTCCCAAGCCAAGGCCGATGACGTGTACCGCTATGTCGCTGAGCGCATCGCGCTTGGTGAACAGGCGTACATCGTTGTACCCGTTATCGAGGAGTCTGATTCAGGCCTGAAGGATGTGCAATCACATCTCGAATGGCTCGCAAAGGGGCCGCTTGCGGGCAAACGCCTCGCTGCGATGCACGGCCGCATCAAACGTGACGAGCGCGAGACGATCATGAATCGGTTCCGCAATGCCGAGATCGATGCGCTCATTGCCACCACCGTGATCGAAGTCGGCGTCGATGTGCCCAACGCCACGCTCATGGTGATCGAACATGCCGACCGCTTCGGCCTTGCGCAACTGCATCAACTGCGCGGCCGGATCGGACGCGGCGAGCGCAAGAGCGTCTGCATCCTCATTGCTGATCCAAAGACCGAAGAAGGCGAAGCGCGCGTCAACGCCATCGCCTCAACGACCGACGGCTTCGAGATTGCCGAGCGAGACCTTGAAATACGCGGCCCGGGCGAACTCTTCGGCGCTCGCCAGGCCGGCCTCGCGCCGTTTCTCGTCGCACAGATTCCGCAGGACACGGACCTGCTTCAGATGGCACGTCGTGACGCCACCAGATGGATTGATGAGAACCCGTATCTTGATGGCGAGCGCGATGCACTTCTCAAGAGGCGTCTGCTCAAGGCGCATGGCAAGGCGCTCGGCCTCGGGGATGTCGCCTAAGTACCCAAATTGCGCGGCCGCGCCGCCGCAATGCACTTCGACGGGTGCGGCACCCTTGCGGTACCTTGCCGCTGTGGAACTGTCGGTCGAACTCCTTCTCAGCGCATATCTGCAGGGCATCTTCCCCATGGCCGATCCCGATACCGGTGAGGTCAATTGGTTCTGCCCGGAGCGGCGCGGCGTCATTCCACTTGATGCGTTTCACGTTCCCTTCAATCTGAAGCGAGCAGTGCGCAAGGGAAGCTTCGAAGTCACCAGCGATCAAGCGTTTGAGGAAGTGATACGGTTGTGCGCGACAGATCGGAGCAGTTCCAATCGCAGTTGGATCAGCGACGCATTGATCGAGGCATACATACAGTTGCACGAGCGGGGATATGCACACAGTGTGGAGGCGCGGCTTGAAGGCCGACTCGTCGGCGGACTCTATGGGGTGCATATCGGCGGCGCGTTTTTCGGCGAGTCGATGTTCAGCAGGCCAGATTACGGCGGTACGAACGCCTCGAAAGTTTGCCTGGTGCATCTTGTCGAGCACATGCGTAGACGTGGCTTCACGCTGCTCGATACGCAGTTCGTGAACCCGCATCTGGAGCAGTTCGGATGCATCGAGATCTCACACAAGGACTATCTTCGCCGCCTGGAGGAGGCGGTGGCGATGGATGTAACGTGGGGAGAGGTTGGCGGAACAGGTCGCTGACCTGTTGGTCTGCCAGAGCGGTTCCCTCTCGTTCGGCTTAGAGGACCGGGGAAAACGATCACGACTCGAAGAGCTGTGGCACCTGCGCGGAGCCGCAAGCGGCTACGATGTCCGCCCTTTAGGATTCTCAGGAGCGTCATCAACTATGGAATGTGGAATTGTCGGCTTGCCCGGCGTTGGAAAATCGACTTTGTTCAGTGCCTTGACCGGGAGCGCTGCCCCACCGCCCGGAGCGGCAGCCAAAGCCGCCATTGGTGTGGCGCACGTGCCCGATCCAAGACTGGCTGTGATCGCGTCACACATCTCGACACGTAAGACTGTCAACGCCACCATCCAGTTCGTAGACATTCCTGGCGTTCCACCCGGAGGCGCCGGAGGCGAGCCCTCCAAACTGAATGCGTTTCTTTCACATGTGCGCAAGGTCGATGCGATCTGCCATGTCGTCAGGTGCTTCGACGACGGCTCCGGTCAGGTCGATGCGGCCGGTGATATTGATCGCATGGACACGGAACTGGTGCTGGCAGACATGATGGTTGCGGAATCAGCTCTGGAGAAGGCGAAGCGAACAGCACGCACCGGCGATGCGGAGGCGAAGGCGCGCGTGGCGATCCTTGAGAAGATCATTGAAGCACTCGGCGACGGCACTCCCATCCGAGCCCTCGGCGACTTCAGCGACGCTGATGCAACCATCCTCCGAAGTTACGGCTTCATTACGGCGAAGCCCGTTCTCTATGTCGCCAATGTTGCGGAAGATGACCTCTCAGGCGAATCGGAAGCAGCCGCCATGGTGGCTGCCCATTCAGAGAGAACCGGTTCACAGTGGGTGGCGCTGTGCGCAAAGCTTGAAGCGGAACTAGCAGAGCTTGATGAAACCGAGCGCGGAGAGATGCTTGAAGCGATGGGACTTGCGGAGCCGGCCATCGGCCCGATGGCCCGTGCGGTGTACGCGCTGCTCGGCCTGGCATCGTTCTATACAGCCGGCGAGAAGGAAGTCCGCGCCTGGACCATTCCCCACGGCGCAACAGCGCCCCAAGCGGCCGGTGCGATTCACTCCGACATTGAGCGAGGTTTCATCCGTGCCGAGTGCTATCACGTCGATGATCTGGTGAAGTACAAGAGTGAGAAAGCGATCAGGGAGGCAGGGAAAATGCGCAGTGAAGGAAAGAACTACCGCATGCAGGACGGCGATGTCGTGCACTTCCTTTTCAACGTCTAGCACCATCAAGCCAACATCAGAAGGAAGTGCTGCCTTTCTGCAGATCGCATACCGGCCTGCTACGCTTAGTCATGGACCGCACGTCGCTTCTGCACCTGATCTGTTATATTGTGTCCGCCTGCGCGCTAGCGGGATCAGCGGCCTATGTCATTTGGGGCGAGGAAAAGTGGCTGGGCATCGTCGGCGTGCTGGTCGCAGCGGTTCTCAGCCGTGTGCTGATCCTCAATATCGTTCACAGAAAACCATAACCAGTGCGACTCATCGATCATATCAATCGCGCGCCTGCGTCACGATGTACTCCAGCCGCCCGATGACCTCTTTCGCTCGAGCTGCGGCCTGCCGTGTCGGAAACTGCCCGAACTGCACGAGGTAGAGGGCGCGGCCGCGCGAATCGAATGTCGGCCGCACGGCAACCGTACCAAAGCCGCGCGCTGTTGCAATGGATTGCGCATCCGCTGCGGCCCGCTCGGCTCGGCGACGTTCGCTGAACGCGCCCACTTGCAAGGTAAAGCCACTCCGCATCACCGTGCCTGACCGCTCGGCTGCGGTGCGAGCCGCCTCTGCCGCTCGCAGGTTGCCTGACTGCTCATGCGCAATTGCGGCAAAGCGGTGGGCCTGCTGCGCGTCATGACCATCAAGACCACTTGCCGCGCTTTCAAATAATCCGGCCGCTTCCACATAACGATTCTGCTCAAGGCGAATCTGCCCCATCACGGCTTGTGCTGAAGCGCGCAGGTTACGGTTGTTTGCTGCGGTCAATGGCTGCAGGCGCAGCTCAGCTTCGCTGTGGTTGCCCGCACGAAATGCCGCCAATCCGGCAAGATAACCGGCTTGTTCGCGATCATCCACCGACACTCCCGGTGCGCGAACCACCTCCATGGCTCGTTCATGAGCCAGATCCCATCGCTGCGCCTCATAGTGAGCGATGGCCGGGTCAAGTCGGCCGCGCGCCTTCGGCGCACTCTCACAACCGGCGATCAGCAACGTGGCCGCCATCGCAACGCAACCGAGTAACCGAAAGACGCCTTGTGTGAATCCTTGCATAAGTCCCTAGAAGAAGTTTGAAAGCACGCACGAAAATCAACGAACCACCTCCCCTCACGCCTTTCGCCCTCCGCCGCTTTGCCCCTCCACCCATGATCTCGTATCGTACCAGTCCTCTCCCTTTCAGCAGTTTTCGTGCCGCCATGCGTGTCTTCAGCCCCATCCTCCGCCAGTTGCTTCTTTTTCCGACGCGCATTGCCGTCGTTGACGATCAGCGGGCATGGCGATCGTATGAACTTCTGCTTGGCGCGATGCATCTAGCGCGGGAGATCGAGCGGACCAGCCGCCGCCCGCATGTCGGCGTCATGCTGCCGACTTCGGGGTTGTTCCCGATGGCGCTGATCGCTTCATGGATGCTTGGTAGGACGATCGTTCCGCTGAATTACCTGCTCAAGCGTGAGGAGCTCGAGTACGTCATCCGTGATGCTGAACTCGATGTCGTTGTGACAGTGAAGCCGATGCTCGATATGTTCGGCGAGATGCCGCAGGGCGTCACCGAACTTCGCCTGGATGAGATGCGGAGCAAGTTCAAGGGCCTGCCCCGGCCGCGTTTGCCCAAGTCGCAGCGCGATGACTTCGTGGCGTGTTTGCTCTACACCTCAGGCACATCAGGCAAGCCCAAGGGTGTGATGCTCACCTCGCATAACCTGGCTTCCAATGTCGAGCAGTGTGTTCAATGGGCTGGCTTCACCCGGCGCGATGCGCTGCTGGGCGTTCTGCCGCAGTTTCATACGTTCGGCTTGACCGTGCTGACGATTCTGCCGCTGGCAGTCGGCTGCAAGGCGGTGTACACCGCGCGGTTCTCGCCTCGTAAGATTCTCGAACTGTTGCGCGAGCATCGGCCGACCGCGTTCATTGGGATTCCGTCGATGCACAACGCGCTGCTTGCTGCGAAGAGCGCGAGGCATGATGACTTTATCTCACTTCGTTATATGGTGTCCGGCGGTGAGCCGCTGCCAGAGTCGGTCTTCGAGGGATTCCGTGAGCGCTTCGGCGTGACGATCAACGAAGGGTATGGCCTGACCGAGACATCGCCTGTCACCAATTGGTGCCGGCCGCAGGACCACAAGCGCAAGTCCGTCGGCCCGCCTCTGCCACGTGTCGATGAGATCATCGTGGCGCCGGATGGTTCGCTATGCGGGCCGAATGAAGACGGCGAGGTGCGCATCAAAGGCCCCAACGTCATGGCTGGGTATTACAAACTGCCCAGGGAAACTGCCGAGGCATTCGATGAGAACGGCTACTTTCGCACCGGTGACATGGGCCGGCTTGATGACGACGGCTACCTCTACATCACCGGCCGGTTCAAGGAAATGCTCATCATCGGCGGCGAGAACGTCTTCCCGCGCGAAATCGAAGAAGCTCTCAACGCACATCCATCAGTCCATGCCAGCGCAGTGATCGGCATCAGCGACCCATCAAGAGGCGAAGTGCCGATCGCGTTCGTGGAAATGGAGGAGGATGCAGAGTTCGACCCCGCCGCATTGCGAAGCCATTGCCGCAATCTCATCGCACAGTTCAAAGTGCCGCGCGAAATCCGCCTGCTGGAGAAACTGCCTCGCAATCCAACCGGCAAGATCATGCGCCGCGAATTGAGCGCGCAGACGCCGTCGATCGCAAAGGAGCAGGCGGCTGCGGCCGATGTGGAGGACTGAGCAGCAAGGCCCAGGGGAGGATCATCCGGCGGCGTTCCAGCAGCGGCACAACTCGGGGACCTACGCGCTTCGTTTCCAGCGCATCGACAACTTCCGCCCGCTTGCTGCACAGTCGCGCAGGTACAGGTTGATGAGCGTCTGATACGGCACACCCGTTTCAGCAGCCAGACCCTTGAAGTGCTCGATCGTGTCCTTGTCGAGGCGGATCGTTACCTGCCGCTTGAGGCGCTTTGCATATGGATTGCGCTTTGCCTTGGAGAAGTCGTAGTGCGATCTCATTGTGTCCACCGTTCGAGGTACTGCTTTCGTTCCCGCCGATCTGCCTTGCGGGCGTTAATAATCCGAATCACGTCATCATCTTCGCGGTAACAGTGGCAGATCACAAGTATGCGAAGTTCGGTACTGAGCCCCAGGAGAACAAAACGATCTTCGGAAACTGAGTGGTCCGGGTCGTCGAGGAGCAAAGCGTTGTCATCGGCAAAGGCCATCGCCGCCTCCTCGAATGAAATGCCGTGCTTCCGCTTGTTGGACGCGTTCTTGCGCTCGTCCCATTCGATGCGAAGTTCGCCCATTGAATCCATTGTACCTACATCGTAATGTTGATGCCACTTTGGGCGGCAAGTCAGACGCATGCTCCTGAGAGTCGCCTGAAGGAGCGCTTACGCACTACAACACGTTCGCGATACCATTCCTTCCCGATGTCCTTCTCCAAGGTCGCCATTCTCCTGTGCTTCGCCGCGTTGCTGGCGGTGCCGCTTCTGTTTCGGCCGGAGGGCTCGCGCCCCGCTGCCCCGGCCGACGCGCAGCGGCTGATCATCATCACGCCGCACAATGAGCAGATTCGCACGGAGTTTTCCGCCGCTTTCGAGCAGTGGCATCAGCGCGAATTCGGCGAACCGGTGCAGGTGATTTGGTCGGTGCCGGGCGGGACGAGCGAAATCCGGCGCATGTTGGAGTCGCAGTTCGCAAGCGCATTTGAAGCAGGGAATGAACCCGGCGGCGATGCAGACCTCATCTTCGGTGGCGGCTCCTACGAGCACACCATGCTCAAACGCGGCGTCAGTGTGAACATCAATGGTGAAACCCGTCAAGAACCGATCACGCAGCGCATTGATTTTGAAGACGCGTGGCTCGATGCAACGTACGGCCCCAACATCATCGGCGATGGCATCCTCTATGATCCTGACAAACATTGGTTCGGCACCGCGCTCTCCGGCTTCGGCATCGTGTACAACCGTGATACGCTTGCGCAGTTGAGCGTAAGCGAGCCGCAGCAGTGGGAAGACCTCACACATCCAGAACTTGCCGGCTGGATCGCGCTGGTGAATCCGGGTCAATCCGGCTCGATTACAACGGCATTTGACACGATCCTGCAACGGCGCGGCTGGCATCGTGGCTGGCACATCCTGCGCAGGGCCGGCGCCAACGCACGGTATTTTTCCGCCAGTTCAAGCAAAGCGCCGCGCGATGTGAGTTACGGCGATGCAGCCATGGGTGTGTGCATTGACTTCTACGGCCGATACCAGGCGCAGGCGATTCTCGATGCAGGCGGCGGCAGCCGCGTTGGCTACGTCGATCCACCCGGCGCGACAACCATCGACGCTGATCCGATCTCATTGCTGCGCAATCCACCGAATCCTGTCGTTGCGAAACGGTTCGTCGAGTTCACGCTCACTGAGGAAGCGCAGGCATTGTGGCAGTTTCCATCTCGAGAGTCGAGAGAGACGCCGCGTCTGACGAGCGATCAGCGAGGAAGACGCGGATCGGACGCCGGGACAGATGATCGAGGCGCCCAATCGCTCGGCCCGCAGCGCTTCGAACTCCGCCGCCTGCCGATCCTTCGCAGCATGTATGAGCGTCATTTCGATCGCATGATCGATCGAGTAAATCCGTTCGAGATTGCCGCACCGGTTGATGCGAATCCGAGCTTCCGCGCCTTCATCGCACCGCTCTTCGCAGCCATGGCGATGGACACGCATGATGATCTCGAAGCGGCATGGCAGGCGATCATCACGCATCCGGCCTATCCCCACTCGGGACAGCAGCGCATCGTGACGGCTGAGGATGTCAGGGATCCGACGCTGCGCGGCATGCTGGAACTGTTCGATGCACTGCCGACCATTGAAGGACCGGAAGGACAGGTTTTCGATCTGGCGAATGGTTCTCATCTTGAACCGGTGCGCCGCGGCTGGCTCCGCCGTGAATGGGCGGCTGAAGGGCTGTGGCACGAGGAAGCCACCCCAGCGGAGGAAATGCGCAAACGCTTCGTTGCGTTCTTCCGCAGGAACTACAGACAAATCGTGGGCCTTGCGCAGCATGAAGCAAAGAGCCGCGTCCGTTAGGAAGCGGTGCGCTCTCCATACGCGACAACGCCGCTTTCTAAGGAGCGCGGCTCTATCTCTGCATCATCAGCGTTCATCTTCGGTTTCGCTGCGCCCTTGTAGATGCTCATTGAAGAAATCGATCATCACCTGATCGATCATCGCATGGCTCATGCGCAGCGAGTTATGTTCGCCACCCGGCAGTTCAACGAGCTGTGCATGGTTCGGGGCAGCCGCCGCCAGCGCGCGACCGTGTGCGACGGGTATGATCGTATCGCCGTCGCCATGCAGAATGAGCATCGGCCGATTGATCCGCGCGATCGCTTCATCGGCTCGATACTCATCTGGAATAAAGATCGCTGCAAGGGTGCGCGTCAACGCATTGCTGCTGCCGCGCCCGAGTGAGTCCGCCGCAACGTCGCGCCAACTGGTAAAGGCCGACTCGATGACAGCCGCGCGAATCTCCGGCCGACCCGCCATGACATTGAGCGCAATCGAGCCGCCAAGCGACTGGCCGTACACACCGATGCGCGAGGGATCAACATCATCACGCGCCAGGATCGCATCAAGTGCGGCATGTGTATCTTCAATGAGCGGTCCGCGCCGTGACGCCCGGCCTTCGCTTTGGCCATACCCGCGATAGTCGAAGATGAACACGTTGAAGCCCGCGAAGGGCAGGTGCTCGGTGAAGAAGGCATGGCTGAGGATGCTGCCGGCATTGCCATGCACATGCAGCACCGTCGGCGCTTCGTTCATGCGCTTGCGATCGCCCTTTGCTGGAATCAGCCAACCAAAGAGCCGCGTACCATCTGCGGATTCAAACGGCACTTCAATCGTCCCCGGCGGACCAAGCCGCGCAGGCGTCGGCTCCTTCTGCGGAAAGTAGAACATCGATTCCATGCAGCCGGTGATGTGCAAGATCAAGCTGAGAATAGTGAAGATTGCGACGATCCGAACGATCGATCGCAACAGCCGACGCGTTCGAGATTGTGGCGTGCGCTCCTTCATCGTTTCGCCGCGACGCGCAGCGGAGCGTTCCTGACGCTATACGCCCCGAACTGCCGCGCTCCGCTGCGCGTCGCGGCTAAACATTTATACGTTCAAATATACGTTCAAAAGCATCGCACCAGTTCCGCGCGCTGTAAACTCAATTTCGCCATCACCGGCTCAATGGCCTCGATGTACCGCTGCGCATCACCGTAGTAGCCGGCCGTGGGCTTGAGTTCCGGCAAGTGCTGCGCGAAGAAGCGATTGAGCCGCAACATGAAGAGTTCTCGCACATACTTGGCCGTCATCGACGCCAGCGCGACCGGCAGGTGCTTCTCTTCGGCATCGGGCATGAACGTGACGGTCATCATGCAGCCGCCACGGCGCGTCAACCGATACCGGCAAATCGCTTCATCCTCTGCAAGGATCTGAATGTGCGCCTCCGGCCAGGCGAATTGCAACTCCTCTCGATAGTGTGTGCGTCCACCGTGGCGATCGAGAATGACGCGCGGATGCTCCGGCCCAGCAATCGGCCACTTGCGCCAGATGCGCTCGACCAGCCGCAGCGCCGCTGCCATGTTCACGCTTGCCTTGTTGTTCGTTCGCGCAACCTGTCGATTGAACTCATCGGGATGAATCGCCTCACACGCCATCGCAGCGCATTCGACGCCTGCTTCCCCAAGGCCGCGCCGCAGCCGGCTCGCTGCGATGCGCAGTTGATCGACGGAGTGCGCCAGCGGCAGATCTGTCGCCACTCCGCACCAGGATGATTCAGGCATCGCTGCCCCGAGGCGCTTGAACAGATCACTATCGGTGGCGGGGGCTGAAGCATCGCCATCGGAGGCGCAGAAACTCAACACGCCTCGCTCCAGATGGGTCAGCGGATGCACCTTGACGGAGGAGTTCGCTCCTTTGAGTTTCTTGGAGTCTTCGACTGCGATCCGCCGCCGGGTGTCACGGCTCTTGCGGCAGACGACCTTTGCGAGCGTCTTCCAAAGGTTCGGCGGGGACGTCTCGACTGCCGGATCATGCCCGCGCAGCACAAACACGCTGCACCCGACGCAAAGCGGTCCGAGCAACGGCCCATAACCGGCTTCATCGATACCCGCGTAGATCAGCACTTCGCGCGGCAGTGTACCAGACTTGGCTCCTTCATCATCGTTGCGCCCTCGCAGCGGCAGTGTTGATTTTTCGCAACAGATGGACTAATCGCGCAGGCGGCCTCGCAGGTAGGACCGGGAATCTCAGCGTTCCTGCATCGTATTCGCTGATTGCCGCGCTCATGCCGCGTTGGCATGGGATTGGGCGTGCCGTGTGCTGTGGCTTCATTGGCGGATGTCTGGTTGCAGCCGCTGACATGAAACCCACACAACTGGAGAGAAGAGCATGGATGAACAAACCTTCCAAACGAAGTTCGCGGAGTTGATTGACCGCATCAGCCGCCTGCCGCAGGAGGATCGCGGCCGGGTGGAGAAGGCGGCCAATGACGCCCTCGGCAAGCGCGATCGCATTCAAAAGGCCGTGGCTGAACTTCAGGAATCGCTTGACTACCTGCGGCTGAGCGTGAAGTACCTCGTCTTCGACCTCGAAGCGACGCGGCGTGAGAACGCCTATCTCCGCCGCCTCATCGAGCAATCGAATCGTGAGCGGAATCATGCCGAGCGCCATGATGAGGATGATGACAATTTCCTCAATGAACATGGCGAGCCGGCAGATTGACCCCCCACCCCCTGCCCCAAGACATCGAGGCATATCGAGGCGTCAACGATGTGGCAATGCTCCAGCAGGAGCATGCGCCCTGCAGGCCGATCCAGAAATCATGGCGGCTCTCGCACCAGCGAGAGCCGCTTTCATTCATTGGCGCGCCCACTGGTCAGAATGCTCGCAACTCAATACGGATTGGAATCTGCTCAATCTGGAAACTTGGCTGTTGACAGACGGTAAATGGCTGTCATACTGGCAGTGAGGCGCGGCAGGGATGTCGCTGCTTTCATTTGTAACCGATGTTGCGCACACGCTGTGTGCGTTGAACGACAACCTGGCAGCAAGGGTTTAAGGAGACCACGAGATGAATATTCGTCTGGCGCTTGGCGGAATTGTGGTGGCGGGAGCAATGGTCGTAGCCGGCCAACTTCACGAAAACTCAGCCACCGCCGACAGAGGAGGTGGAGGCGTTGCAGGTTCCGACGGCGCGGACGTGGCGGTCTGCACGCTTCCGACGACACAGACTTTTCCTCGCGTGGGCAACGTTCACGCCTTCTCGGTGGCGACGAACTCCTTCAATGCGGGTGACGAGACCCTGCTCTGGCAGGCCAACAATTCCAATCACCCGGTCATCGCCCAGAACATGTACCGAATCAAGGACGGTCGCATCGACATGATCGGCATGGCCTGGCTCAAGCACGGCTTCTGCGCCTTGCAGAACGGCGGCTGCGGCACATGTCAGTCGTGTGGAGGTGGGTGCCCGCAGTGCCTCGGGCCCGGATGCGCCGATCCCTACAGCTCAAGTCTCAACGGTCAGCAGACAGGTCTCGGCCCACGTTCCGATGTCAATGCCTCGACAGGTGCATTCCCCTACCCATACACGATCGCGTTCAATCAGACCGGCAACGGCATCTACAAGCGTCTTCAGGTTCATGATGATGACCTGAACCCCGCACTCAACCCAGGCGCTTTGTATTTCCTCGAAGGCCAGTACGTGCACGTTCAAGAAGGCACCAGTTCGCGGCGCCACAACAACGCATCGAATCGTCGTGTCACTTTGCTGCCCAGTGGCAATTCCTACAACCTCGGCGGCGGCTTCTCCACGACAAAGAGGCCTGCGATCTTCGCTTGGCGCGACCATGTCTCCGGCGTCTCCATCAAAGTCGTCGACATCCCTGGCGAACCGATCGATGGCCGCTTCCATCTGGGATACAACGTCACCGATAATGGCGACGGCACATGGCGTTACGACTATGCCGTACACAACATGAACTCACACCGGTCAGGACGCGCCTTCGCTGTGCCGCTTCCTGAAGGCGTCAACGTTCTCGACACCTACTACAACGATGTGAAGTATCACAGTGGTGAGATCTACTCCAACGAGGATTGGACGCTTACGATCGGCAACGGCGAGATCGCATGGGAAGGCGTGCCCTTCGATGTGAACCCCAACGCTAATGCACTCCGGTGGAGCAGCACGTTCACCTTTGGCTTCACCGCGGACGCGCCCCCGACTGATGGCGAAGTCGTGCTTGAACTCTTCCGCCCCGGAACGCCAGACGCCATTGCCATCGCAGCGACGGTTCCGTCCGGCCCCGTCACGCCGCCATGCCCCGGCGACCTCACCGACGATGGCACCATCGGCGTGCCTGATCTCCTTGCCCTGCTCGCGTGCTGGGGCCCGGTTGCGCCCGGATGTGAAGCCGCCGACCTCACCGGAAGTGATTCCATCGGCGTGCCCGACCTGCTCGAGCTGCTCGCATCCTGGGGCAACTGCGAATAACATCGATCTCCCATCGTCCCGAGCCCCTTACCAGAGCCCCTGCAAACGCAGGGGCTCTTTCTTTTTCGCCCGTCAGGACCTCAAGTTGATGTAGCATCTCTAATGGTGACAACCCTCAGCATCCATCACGTTCAGATCACCATCCCACCCGCGCAGGAGGAGCTTGCCCGCCAGTTCTACACCGGCATTCTCCAGTTGCAAGAGATTCCCAAACCAGAATCGCTGCGCGATCGCGGCGGGCTTTGGCTATGCGCCGGTGAACTACAGATTCACATCGGCGTTGAAGAAGGCGTTGATCGCTACGCGACCAAGGCACACGTCGCTTATCTCGTTCATGATCTGCAAGAAGTGCGGAGGCGACTTGAAAGCCAAGGTATCCCTATCACAGAAAGCATCGCGATCCCGGGGTACGACCGATTCGAGTTTCGCGATCCGTTCGGAAATCGGGTTGAGGTGATAGCACGAATGTAACCGATTCGGCCACCCGCTCAATATGGAATGTCATCTTCGGAAATCGGAGGATGATCCCGCCGCTGCTGACCGGATGAAGGCGGCGACCTCAATTCGCTTGGCGCATCGCTCTTCGCGCGGAAGCCGAGCTTCTCCTCGATCTCCAGCATCAGCTCGTAACTGATTTCCTCCATGCCGACCGCTTCATTGACAGGCAGGAGATCATCGAGCGGAATGTCGCAGCCGGCGCATTGCGTCGCGGACGCATCATCTTCGTCCTCAACATCATCGTCATCGGCGTCATCTCCGCCGACGAGCACGAACTCACACTCATCGTCGTCGCCTTCTTCTGAATCAAGCTCGCCGCGCTCGATCTGGCAGCCCTCACACGTGCAGGTGTCAAGGTCACCGGTGCAATCTTCATCACAGGCGCACCATTGGCCGAGGTCGCGACCGTCCGGATCGATGTAACCGCAATCAACAGGATGAATGTCAAAGCCGAAGCCGCACCCTCCGCAGCCGGCGGTGGGACAACACCACATTCCCGGCAGGCCCTCCTCCTCCCGATCCATTTCGCGCCACTCAATCAGATAACTTTCATAGGTGCGATGGCAATGCAGGCAAAACACCTCCGTCGGGATCGACGGCGGGTGAAAGTGATCTTCAAATGCCTCCGGTGGTAGGTCCGGCATGGTCATATCCTAGCGGACTCATGCGGCCGATCCAAGAAGAACCTGCCCAGTCGCCTGCGGTAGACCTCCCTCGAGTTCCAGCAAAAACCGCTTGATCCCAAGAGCTTCGCTTGACGTCGAAATCGAACCCGCAAAGCCGTGCAGCCGCCCGGACGAGCCCACGACGCGGTGGCATGGTGTAATGATCGGCTGTGGATTACGCCGCATCGCCTGACCAGCCGCCCTCGCCGCCGCTCGCGAACCCCCGGCATGAGCAGCCAATTCTGCGTAACTGATCGTGTGGCCGCGTGGAATTTCACGACAGGCCGCCCAGCATTGTCGCATGAATCTGCTGCCGGATGCCAGCGGCACGTCATCAAATGCGACTTCTTCACCTTCGAAATAGGCCATCAGCCGTTCTGCCAAGTTCGGCAGGATCGAATCGTCACGCACTCCTCGGAGCGTGATCGTGTTGGCCGCCCCATGCACCCATCCGGTTTCGATCGCGCCGTCGCAGGATTGGGCGAGGGCGAAGTCGCCGGTCGGGGTCTCAAGAATACGGTGGCGATATTCAGCGTACATGTTGGGGGAATTGTACCTCAATCACCAGGCGGGACACGCCGCCCTCCTGGCGCCCGCTCCATACTGCAAGAACGCATTATGCTGCGAACCATGCACAGCTCTGTAGATCGGTCGGCCCTCTGCCCCCGCTGCGGCTACGACCAGCGCGGCTTGACGGCGACTTGGCGCGAGTCGTGTCCGTTGGACGCGACATGCACCGAGTGCGGCTTCCGATTTGCATGCTCGGAGATGTTGTGCCCTGAGAAGTACGAGCCGAGGTGGTGCATCGAGTATTGCGAAGCTCGGCCGCTCCGGTTTGCAAAGTCATTCGCGGGCACGGTGACGCGATCGATGCTCCCATGGCGTTTCTGGTCACAACTTCAGATGGCACACCGTGTCAATGCAGGGCGCATCACGATCTATGTTGTGTCGTTCCTGCTGCCGCTCGTGCTTCTCTACATTGGCGTACAAGCGGCCGCCGCGCTGTATGTCCGGAGTCAAGTCAAGCGATTCGTTGAGTTTGAGAACGTGGAAGCCGCTCAATATGCTGCACAACTGCCGCCTGAAACGAACGCAGAGACCGAGGCCTTTCTCGCGCAAAGGTATGGCTCGGACTGGCCCCAGCGTCTCGGCGCGACGACCGATGAAGATCGCGCCCGCGTGATCGCCAATTGGAAGAATCAGCTGGCGATGCAACACGCTTGGGGCAAGGACGCCGTGGCGAACCCGATTCGTATTGATGGCTCAGCGTTCTGGGCCATACTAGAAGCCGTCTTCTTACCCACCAGCACCTCCACTCGAATCAACTTGAGCGGCGCCACGTGGCAGACGATCAACTACCCCGCTTCCTCCGAACTCTGGCCGGCGATTGTTTCAAATGTTTCAAGGGCGCGGCCAGCTGTTACGGGTCTCCAGATGCAGGAGTGGTTCGACATGTCCTTGAATGTTATCTCCTGCCTCGGTTTCTCCTGCCTCATGGCTGCACTCTTCCCGCTATCGCTTGCGCTGGTGCCGGCAACGAGAAAGCGTTCCAAGGTGAGGTGGGCGCATATCGGGCGGGTCACGGCATATGGCGTGGCGGTTCCATTCGCAGCGCTTTACGGCGTGATCTTCCTCCTCGCAGCGGACCTGATCATGACGCTCTGGTTCGGCCCTGCCCCATGGGTCGAGTTTCCCTTGCTGGTGATGGGCGTCGCCTTCATTCCGCTGGGCCTGACACTCTGGTGGCTCTTCGCCATCAGCCGCCACCTGAAAATGCCGCATGCCCTCGCCATCACAGCCATCCTCATGTTCGTCTCCTTCCTCACTGCCCTGGCGATCACCTACCACGCAACGGAGCGGTTCTTCTGACAGCCATTTCGACGCTGGAAGCTGTCATCCTGTCAAATTCTGATTCGATCGAAAGTCGCGGGATTGGCCTGCCGATAATGACGGGTATGCTCGTCCCTGACGACCAGCATCTTGAGTCGGATCGACGTGCCTGGCCGCGCTTTCGGGCTACACGGCCGTGCAAAATCCACGATCCCCGCTCCGGCAAGTACATGACCGGGACGACGTGCAACCTCTCGTCCGGCGGGGTTATGGTCGAAATCGACCGGCCACTTGAGATCGGACCGGGAGAAACCCTTCACATTGCGATCGCCCAGACGAGGCGCCAGCCGCTCATCAGAACCCTCGAGATGATTCCGCTGAGAACGGTTCGCGCGCTGCGCACGCCTGATGGGCAGACCGTACTTGCCGGCGTGTTTGAGAACGGTCAAGAGACTCAAGCTGCCCCGCTGCGCCGTGCGGCCTAGCCAAGGGCACGGCCCGCCCCGAAAGCGGGAAACCAACAGGAGACCACCGCAGAAGAGGCCCATGTCTTCAGGCCATGGGCGCCGCGCGGCTCGCCAACCCCCAAACCTCGTCACCACTGTTTTCCCTCTTCAAGTCGCGTCGCTACCGGACCGATCAACCAATGTTCCGGCAACTCTTCAAGCAGCGGCAGATAAGGAACCTGTTATGGCCATTCAGATCAGCGACGAATCGCAAGCGGTGGTGCAGGCGGCGATCAAGGGCATCAGCCATATCGCAACTCTCCCTGAGATCACCCTGCGCATCATCGAACTCGTCGAGGATCCCACGAGCACCGCGCAGGATCTGCATTCGGTGATCGCAAACGACCCGGCCCTATGCAGCCGCATCCTCAAAGTGGTCAACTCCGCGTTCTATGGCCTGCCGCGACAGATCGGATCGATCAACCGCGCGATCGTGCTACTGGGGCTCAACGCGGTGAAGA
>CAZFZT010000007.1:0-32971 GCA_964523675.1 uncultured Isosphaeraceae bacterium | reverse complement strand
GGCCATCATCCTGCTGGGCCTGTCGGCGGTAAAGAACATCGCCATCGCTGCGTCGCTTGCCAAGCTCTTTCGTGGCGGGGACATCTGTGACTTCTTCTCTGCGCGTGACTTGTGGAAGCATTCGATTGCTGCAGCTGCTGCTTCAAAGCTGGTCAGTGATGAACTCAAGCTCAATCTCCCCGATGAAGCATTTCTGGCCGGCCTGATTCATGACATCGGCATCATGGTCGAGTTGCAAGCGCAGCGTGAGAAACTCGTTGAGGTCATTGAGCGGCTGGCCTACGACAAGAAGGGCAACCCCACGACCGACATGCGCGAGATTGAGCGTGAGCTCCTCGGTGCGGATCACGAAGCGTTCGGCGCAGGACTCTGTGAATCATGGAAGTTTCCACAGTCATTCGTCTATGTCACTGGCCATCACCATGAACCGCTACAGCTGCCCGAAGGCAGCCGTACACTCGCCTGCGTCGTCTACGTCGCAGACCGGCTGTGCGCCGAGCAGAAGATGGGCTTCCGCGGCGATCTGATGTCGCTCGACATCTCACCCGATGTGTTGGACGAGATCGGCCTCGACAGCTTGCGCATCAATCATCTTCGCGCGATGCTTCCCGCTGCGTGCGACGAAGCACAGGCGACGTTTCAGTAGCGGTCTCTCGATCAATACCTGATGCGTCGTTCAAGCGGAGCCGTTCGCTTCGCCTATGATTGCGCATGGCCGAGGCCATCCGCGTGAACTTCAGCACCCCGATGCCGCTGTTCCCGTTACGGGATACGGTGCTACTGCCGCATGCGGTCCTGCCGCTGCATATCTTCGAGCAACGATACCGCCAGATGGTGAGTCATGTGCTTGAGGACACCAAGCAGTTCGCCTTGGCGACAATCAGTGACGGTCGCTCGGCAGAAGAGTCGGCAAATCCGCCGCGCTTGCGGCCGATCGCCTGTGTCGGGCAGATCATCGAGCATCAGGGACTGCCCGATGGGCGGCACAATATTCTGCTCCACGGCATATGCCGTGCGAAGATCCTCGATATTGAAGAGCCCACCGACGAGCGGCTGTATCGCACTGCTGACCTTGCGCCGATTGAGATCCAGACCGAGCAACCGCCGGCCTTGACCGACGTGCGCGAGCAATTGAAATCACTATTGTTGCGACCGACTTTGAAACGCATGCGCAGTGTCGATACGGTGATCGAATGGTTCGATCGCAGTGATATCCCAACGCCAGCGCTCTTGGAACTTGTGGGCTTCACGCTCATCAAGGACAGCGAAACGAAATATCGGCTTCTCGCAGAGCCCGATCCCAAGCGTCGAGCGGCAGTGATTCAGCGTGAGCTGGTTGAGATCGACAACCTCGTCAGCAGGGCACAGCGACAGGGCCACGAGCATTGGCCCAAAGGCATGAGCTGGAATTGACCGGCACCCGCTGTCGTATCATGTGCCTATGGCTGATGCGCCCAAGGAACCGTATTCCGTAGAAGATCCGGAACCACGGCCGCAGGATGATGCTGCCCACGGGGAAACGCCCGCTGGCAGTCCATCAGGCGCGGCCGACGAATCGTCAATCGACGACATGGTCGCTGTGCGCGTGCGCTGCGAGGAATGCGGGGCGACGATTGATCCGGGTGAGGAAGTCTGCATCCGTTGCGGTTTTGTGCGCAGCCGAGGCGAGGCCGCGGCGCAAGGCACCGGATCGATGCGGCAGGGCGATGAATCGCGCGAGGACAATGAACTGCACGTCCCCATCTCACCTACCGGCGAATCACACGCATTTGAGACATGGCTCCCCGTTGCACTCGGCATTGCTGCTCTTGCGACACTTGTCATCGGGCTCCTTGCCGGCGTCATCGGCCTATTCCCCCAACTGCGCATCGAAGGCGCGGAGGCCGTCCCTTGGAGTGTACGCTTTGTTGAAGTGCTGCGCAACCTGGTGCTGCTCGCCTTCTGGACCGGCTGCGGCCTCGCAGGATTGTTCGGTCTATCACTGATGTTTGAACGGCCGCTTGGCGACGCGCGGCTGGCGATGACCCGCATGGTGTCGATCACGGCAACAATACGGTTGGCAACGTTCCTGAGCATCCCCGGCCCGCGATGGGTGGAATGGATGACCGAGGCCCTCCTGCAAGCGGCCGGTTTCGTCCTACTGTCAATGCTGCTGTTCCGCCTGTCGTTGCGCAGTGCCGGCGTCCTCGCGCTTTGGACATTGCTGACCATCCTGGTGCTGTGGCTGTTCACCTATGCGGTGCAGTGGGCGCTTGGCGGATAGCGGCTGCGGTTTCAACCCGTGGCCGGCAAAGCACACGTGGACATTACCGCGCCCAGCGAACTTCGATCCGGTGACTGACCGCTTCTGTGTCCCTCGCGTTTGCCGTCAGTCGCACTGTCTGCTTTGGATCCAGCGGCACCATCTGCCAGCCCATCGCTTGCGCCATCTCGAAGCCATGGGCATCATAGAACAGGATGCGGTACTCAATGAGATACTGACGATCGCTCATGTTGCGCACCGGCTGCTCGACGCGCATGCTGCGCTCCCCGTCACTGGGCAGAACAATGGCAGGATGAAAGCCAAGCCATCGCTGCAGGTCCGGCGATAATACCGTGATCTGCGGATCGTTGAGCGGCGCCGGGTACGGGTCGCCGTATCCAGGGCTCGGCGACGGGTCGGTGCGGCAGCCAAGAAGCGAAAGAATCCATACAAGCGTAATGAGCGTGACTAGATTTCTCATGGCGTGGTTCGTTCCTGTTTGAGTTTAGCCGCGAGCCGCAGCAAAGCGTCGAATGACACGTGCTCACTCCTCCATGACACCAGACACAGCCGAGGGATTCCGTTCGTACAACGCGCGTTTGTAACCGACCGTGTAGGGATGCGGCACAGCATGAAGCTGTGTTGGATGCACGGCCGGTTCAATAGCGGTCAGCCACGCGGGCATGGCGCTTCCCGGCCCGTGCAGCCGCAGGTACACCGCGCGCGGCCGTTCGGTGGTACCCGGGTGAAAGTCGGGGAGGATGATGTTTGAGCCGCGAATCCGCTCTGCCCCTACACGCAGCTCAACCGGGCCTGAGCCGATCTTGAGCGGCACCAGATACACGGCGTGCGGCGCGAATTCGAGATACCTCGTATCCGCACGCGCTCCGGATTTCGTCAAGAGTCCCAGCCCAATTGCGCCAAGACCAGCGAATGCCGCCTCCGCTGAACGCTCCTGCGCACCGATGTACGCCGCAGCCGCTCCACCAAACATCAGAACATCTCCGATCGCGCTCTTTGCCCTTCGAACATCCTCCAGGTTGTTCCACCGGTGATCGCGGGCCATCTGCGAAACATCAGCGATGATCGGCGCTGAGGCAATCTGCTCACCGTTGGCGGTCACCGCAAGCGGCGCGCTGGCGTGTTCCTGCGCGACAAATTTCACCAGCGCGTTGTCCGGTCCATAAGCCACCTTTGTCGGCCCCTTGCCCCAGTCAACGATCAGCAGCGTGTCAAAGTCCTTCGCGCGTATTGATTGCACGACAGAATGCAACCCGGGGTTGATCCGCATGGCATCGTCAAGTAACTCATCGGCGCCGCCTGCGCCGGAATGAATGGCTCCGATGGCCTGCATCACCAGTCCGAGCGCGAAGTTGCTATCGACCGCACTGTAGCCGGCATCCAGAAATGCGGGGTCTGTCGCCGCTCTCCGCGCGAGCGATTCCGCGGTTCGATGGCCGCCGAAGTCGGTGAGGCGAAAGAGTGAATTCGCACTGGCCGCCCTCACGTTCTCCCAATCGCCGAGCAATGCATACAGCGTCGCGACGTAGTAATACATGAGCGCCTGTTCAAACGGCTCCCCTTTCCAGATTCGAATGCCTTCGTGCGTCAAGAACACCGCAGCAGTCGTACGATCACGGTTGAGCCCCGCCGTTGAGAGCAGTTCGAACGATCGACCCAGCGCCTGCTCGGCTTCATCCAAGTCGGCGGCAGCAAGCGCAGCCATACCCAACCGGGTGTTGTTCAGTAGCACCTGTTCATTGTTGCGAACAGCATCTGGCCGTAGCGCTTCACGCGCCTCGGTGAATTCATACCGGTAGTACGCGTGAATGGCGCTCATGTTGCGCGGGGCAGCGGCACAGCCGGCAAGCATGACGAGCAGCATCAAACCGGCGATCAAGACGAACAAACGCATGTTCATCCTCTCAGTCAAAGGTCAACCCTTCAATGGCGCGCTTCACTTCCCAGCGGTCTTCCCAGACTATTCTGCTGGTTGCAAGATCAAGCAATTGAAAGTCGCACACATATGTATCGGATCGCCCCTGCGCGTGAGTCAGCGTGAGTGAGTGGAATGCGGCGGTGAGCAAATGCGTTGGGGCCATCCGTAGGCCGTACGGTTCCTCCGGCGCGCCGATTTCATGGGCGATGATCGGCCATCGTTCAGGCGGGATCACCCAGATGATGCTGCGGTCGCGCGCAATTGGGGATTGGGCAAGCACTGCCCGCAGACGACCGATGTACAGCCACTTCTCGCGTTCAGGAATGATCTGATTGGTGTGATTGGCAACGCGGTTGATGGAAATGACCCACGGCTTATCATCGGGCGAGCGCTCTCCAATCACAGCATCGTTTGCGAATGACGCAGCCATGCGATCGGTCATATCCAGAAGATCGACCGAGTTGAGGAACGTTGTGCGCACCTTTGGCGGGCCACCGCAGCCGGTGCTGCAGATCACCATTCCGAGGAGGAAAAGCCATGATTGAATACGGATGGACACGAATGCAGGCATGTGCGATTGCTGGATCACCGGCGTCAGTGTCTTCGACCGCCAACGGCGTTGAGCGGGCGCCTGCTTCGATTGACGCATGGAAGTCACCGAACTACTGAAACTTCACCTCGTACATCCCCTCCCAGATGATCGCACCTGAATCGATATCGGGGCCGGTGGCGGCATCGCGCAACTGGACGAGTTGGAAACTCATCAGGTAATAGTTGGTGCCGCCTGCCGGCAGGTCGAAGATTTCACATGTCAGTACGTAGTCTGCCCGCGACTGGTACGCCGCAGCTGTTGACGCAGCATCCTTCGTGCCGTATTCGCGCGCCCGCTGCTCTTCCACAAATGTGCGCTCCCGCACGAACTCAACACCGTGCCGGGTGCCGGAATCCTGAAGCAGCGATCGCAGGCGTACGAGAAACACTTGATAGTTCTGATGCCGCATCGTCGATGTCTTGTTCTCGATCTGGCCGACGAAGATGCGCGGCGGGTTGCTGGGATTGACGATATCAATGCGCTGCGCAATCGATTGCGCCATGCGATCGGTCGCGTTGATAAGGTCTGCACTACGCGGCGCCCTCACCCCCAGTTCAGCAGGCGAATCGCTCGTTGGGTCCATTCGCCGCCCTGACGTGCCTCTATTCGGTGGCGCTGTCTGGCAGGCAGTGAGAAGGAGTGCAGTGAACATAAGCGCGGCGACGAGAGCGGTTCGGTTGAGGATCACGAGATGGCTCCTTGTCATGGTCAATAAAGTCGATGCCATTGAGGGCGATGATACGAACCTGCCGATCGGCGAGGTCGGCTCTTTGCCAAATGCCCGCATAGAGGTGACACGCAAACAGCGTCGCAGCTTCCGCAGCGTCGTCGAGGCCGTTTTACATTCTCTGCAACGTGAACCGTCCTTGGGGTCAGAGGCCCGGAAGATCCCGTTCTGTGGGAGCAGCATCTTCATGCTGCTCTTGAGGCGCTGCGTTCGGACGATCCTCGGTCTGCGCAGCATCGGCAGCATCGCCTTCCACTTTCTTCGGCGGAATCGCATCCGGGTAGCCGGCAATCTGACGATGGATGTAGTCCGGCGCACTGACGACCAGGAGATCCCACTTCATGGTGCGCATTGAGGCCCACTTGCCGGTTGCCTGGAGACCTGCCGTGTTCGGCACACGTTGATATCGCCCAACTCGGGCAGGCAGTGGTCTTGCCAAATCGCCGCCGCGCGATCCGCCGACTACGGGTCCCGGCTCCCATGCTTCGGGCTCCACCGTCGCAAGGATGGTATCGAAGAGCTCAATCACCAAATCATGCTGAACCTCGCGCACCCGTGTCGCACCCTCGGTCAGCACTGGTCCGCCCCCCTCATAGTAATTCTCAATGCGCAGCAGGTCGCTGATCTCGTACGTTCGCACCTCCCGAGCAGCAGGTACGCTCAGCCGCTCCTTGGTGCCGACCTCAACGAAACCATCGCGAATCTGCCACGTTACTGGTTGATCATCTTCCGCAAGCGCGAGAATGCGCTCAATGAGCACATAAGCCGGCGTTTCTTTGACCGTGATCGAGATGGATTGCTCGGGGTCAAGTCCCAGTCCGTGACGAGGGTGATCGTACCTGCCGATGATGCTCACGCCAAGCGCTTCGCTGATCTGTTCAAAGACTGTTTTCAAGGGCGTGTCGGTGATGATCGCGGTGACATCGGTGTGGATGAGAATGCCGGCAATGCGCGCATGCTCCCGCTTCGCCCAAGTGGATGATGTGCCTCGACCGACGACTGCTTCTGAACAAGCGAGGAAGACCAGAAACAGCGCAAGAGCGGCGAAGGCGGCACGTGTCGAACGTTGCATCCTTCGGTCGATTGGCGTGCTCGATGGCTTCATCATGTCCTCTCGTCGAGATCCGACGTTGCGTCATATGACGCTCATGCGCCGTCCTTTGGCGCCGTCGACTCTTCCTTCGCTGCTTCCGGACCGATATTGGGCTTCGGCGCTTCAGCGATCAGAATTTCAGTCGGACCGTCGGAGAAGATCGCCGTGCGCCGCGGCGGCGTTCCCGGCACCACGCCGGCCGGCGATGTGCGATATGGATAACCGCCGATCTGCCGATGAACGAAATCAGGCGCACGAATGATGAGCACACCTTGATGGAATCGGATCGTCGCCCAGGTGCCGCCCATGATGTCCCAACCGGTCGGCTCGATCAACTCGACAATCAGATCGATGATGCGCTGTGCGCGCTCTTCCTCAGTCTCGAGTTCGGGATCTTCTTCCGGATCACCAAAGAGCTGACCGCCGCCGCCGGCACCACCACCGCCGCCGCCGCCACCGCCGCGGCCGCCACCTCCACCGCCGCCACCCCGTCCCCCTCCGCCACCGCCGCCACTTCCGCCCTGCTGGAGGGCTTGATTCAGATCGAAGTCGGGAGCGTTATCAAATCGCGGCGGCTCAAAGAGCAGGTCACGAATCGGGTAATAGCGAATCTCCTGCGCGGCTCGTGCTGCGAGGCGATTCTTCGTGCCGATTTCCACGAAGCCGTCGCGCAACTGCCAACCGGTTTCTTCATACTCTTCAAGTTGCTCAAGCACCATCTCCAGCACGCGCAGCGCCGGCTGATTCTCAACGCGAAGCGTGATGGGGGCGTCAGGGTCAAGCCCTTCCCCCGCTCGATCATCCATCCAACGACCGACGATCGGAATGCCCAGCAGATTGCGCAGGTAGTTGACTACGTCGCGGGCGGGTTGATCGCGGAAGTCGAGCATCTCGATGTCGCGGTACATGAGCACGCTGAGGAGCCGACCTTTTTCGACATTGCTGGCTTCAGAACGCGCGCGATCTCGCCGCACATGGTCAATCCGTTCCCGCAGCCCCTGACCAGAAGCAGGCGAAGCCGTCATGGCGAGGGTGACGAAAATGAGCGAGCATGCGAGCAAGAGGCGGTTCATAGGGTTCTCCATTCAGCCGGAGGTCAAGGGCCCTTCATGGGACGCACTGATCCGGTTCACTCCACTTGGATGCGCATTACTGTACACGGCAGGCGGCGTTCGCACCAGATTTTGCTCGTTTTCGGCACTTTGGACCACCTAACGGCAGATTCGTCGATCAGCCGGCGATTCAGTTCCAGTTGAGTCCGACGATTTATTGCGCCGGCGGTTCCAGGATCGCTCCGGCTCGACCTTTATCGGTCATTTCGGAGCGATTCGACAGCGGTCATGAGGCCCAGTGCCTGGGCAGGCAGCGGCATCGTGGAATCCCACATGCTCGCCCGGAGGCCGCCAATCGCAGCCGCCGGTGATCGCAGCCACCACTCCGATGTCTCTCGAACCGAAAGCTGCACGAGGAACCGCAACGTTTCGCGATGACGCTCACGAGCGCCAGGCAGTTCATCATCTGGTGTGAGCGTCGGCTCTGAGAGCATCGTGGCAAAGAATGCTGCGGGCCGGCTGGTCTGAGCCGTCGGCCGATTACCTCCCGCGATATCCCCGATCACCAACGGAAATCCCCCAGCCAGGTCGGGGTCCCATTCGTCGCGAGCCAGCGATCGCTCTTCCTCAATTGCCGTGCGAATGCTCTGCAGGACGGCCTCGCCAGCCATCGGCTCACCCGTCGCCTGTGCAAATGCCAGTTCAGCCCAGCCGATCCACGGCAGCAGTGAAACGTGCTGCTGAGGCGGCACCGACGCCCAAGCCGTATCGATTGCCTCCCGCACAACATCAACACCCGACGGCTTGCTCGCTGCATCGGCCTGCCCCAGCCGCGCCGCCATTGCTGCCGCGAGAAGCGCCTGTGCGTGTGGTGAAATCGACCGATGGTCACTTTGGAACCCCGTGCCGCGGCTAAATGAGCTGCTTACGACATCGAGCGCGCTTCGGCCGAGGCGGTCAATCGCCGGATCTTCTGCATGAAGTTCGGGACGCTCCGCAAGCAATATGACGACAACTGCGCATGCCGCGGGATCAATCAGCGGATCAACTTCACCCTCTTCAAGAGTTGCAAGGCCTGAGAGTATCGAACTCACCGCCGCCCTGGCGCGAGCGGCCGTTGCCTCATCCGCGTGCGGCGACGACGCATAACGCATCAACGCAAGAGCTGCGAGCGCTTGATCGAGGGGTGGCGCAACGGCCGGCCAGAACGCGCTGCGAACCGGATCGTAATCTCCTTTCATGCCAAGCGCGAGCTGCGACTCTGCAGGTAAGGCGGCGTTCGCAAGTGCATCGCCAACATCTCCGACTTGCGTGTCGTCATGCAGCGCCGACGGCGCATTCCATAACCGGTTGAGCATGTGCCCTGCGAGCGCATCGGCAAACTCTACGATCGTTTCTTCCGTGATCTCGCTCAGTGGTACAACTCGATCACCTCGAAATGTCTCGAAGGGAAATCCCGCAGGCGTACGTTGCGTCAAGTGTGTGGTTCGGAACCGGTGCAACGAAATCGAATGACGCCGCTGCAACGTCGGCAGGTCAATGACCTCAAGACCCACTTCCGACGCCAGGCCGGGCAGGCGGGTCACCAAACTCCCGGCAGCGTTGGCAGCTCGTAGTTGCGACGGGAAGAGCATCGCGCGCATCTCGCCGCGCCGCATCGCTGCACCTTCGAGCCCCGGCTCTATCTGCTGCGCAATGCTGTGGTAGTTGCGCCCCAAAAGCGGACGCAGCTCACCCGCAACCTCCAGTTCCAGCGTCAGCACCCTGCCCAGCTGGTCTCGCAGTTCTTCTGAAAGTGACGCCACCGCTGGATCGCCCAGGACATCTGCCATGGCCCGGCCGACGGCCGTGCGGAGCATCAGGTCCGGCTCCGAGTCGGCTCCGATCGAGGCAGTGCCAGTCCCGACGACGCGACGCGCATTCCTCAGAATGACGCATATCCCCGTTGCGTTCTCGATCGAGATTCGCGCCTCTGGATCATCAAATGCTGGGGGAGCAAACGAATCGATCCAGCGACGAGCACGCAGATACGCTTCCGCAACGCCTGCGGCGTCCGGTAACCCACTGAGCGACACTGCTTGGGGGGCAGCACTTGCAGATGGCGTCGAGGCCCCGGCAGGGGTAGCGAGCAGGCCAACGCCAAGGAGACATGTCGCCAGCACGCCATGCCGTATGTTGTCCCGACGCAACATTCGACGCAAACCGGCCCCCAAGGTCTGGCAAAAAACCCCTCTGGCGGGGCCAAAAATGCGGGTTGCGTCGGTGTTGCCTCTTCGGCACGGCCATTGTTCCATAGCACAATTGTACGACTCCGGCGGCCCTCCAGGACCGTCGCAAACAATCGAAGACAAGGAGAACCGCCATGTTGCATTATGGCCTGATGGCCCTGACCGACCATCGCAAACGAATCGCACTCCTCACACTGTTGACCTTTGCAGCGATGTGCTAAGTGAGCTACTCGAGAAGTCCTCCATGCGTGTGGGAGGAAGGAGAAAAAGCCTAGGGACGATCACTCCCTGGGCTTTCCTACGCGCGTGGCGCGATCTGGGCCGGGCGCTTCACCATGGCGTGCGAATCCCCATCGCCCGAAGCGCGCACCAGCCCTTGACCGCTTCGTACAACTGGAAGCCGCCTGCCAGCATGAGCACGATCGTGATGCTGGTGCGCGCCGCGGTCACCGGGCCGATCGCGAAGATCACTGCGCCCGCTCCCATCGTCATGACACCTGCGACAAACCGCAGGCGCCGACCGCGACGATTGATGTTGCACTGCATTCGCGTCATCCTACAGCAGCCGACGTTCCGGCGCTGGCACGCTATTCCGCGTCATCGTCCGCGACGGCTGTTTGTTCCATCTCACCAAGCGGCGGGATGTGAAGGAGCAGGTTGAGGCGCGCGGGACTATCGCGGGAGGTCAGGCCGACGCGCACCGATCGACCAGCGAGCGATCGTGCGCCGCCGGGAATGTGGAATGTTCGCACAGCCAGTTCACCGGGACCGAGCCCCATAATGAGCCGACGATCCTGCCGCACATTCGGGGCAACGACGAACGCGTCTGCATTGATCGGGCGGCCACCGCGCGCGGGATCGCCGGTGTTGAGAATGTATTGGGTAATGACCAGATCATCCTCACCGCTTTCAAGATTGCGCACGACGTGCCATGTTGCTGAGAGGTCTACATCTTTGATGCCGATACCGATCTCTGTCTCGAGTTCGAGCTTGTAGTTCGAATCAGCGCTCAGCTCAATCTGCGCCCGCAGTTTCTTGCGTCCGGTGATGATCCCACGATCAAGCACGATCTGAACGGGCAGCCGCACCGCTGAGCGCGGCCGAATCTCGAACGGTTGCGAACGTGGCGTCATGCGCCAGCGCGGATCCTCGACCAGCTGAATCGTCCCTGAAACCGGCATGTCCCATGGATTGAGCAGCACAATGTCATGCTCATGGGCACGAAGCTCTGACGGCACCAGCGGTGGATCGAGCGAAAACCCACCGCGAAACTTGACCAGCGGCGCGCTGATTCCCTCAATGAATATCGGCATTTCGCGAAGGTCAACCTGGTGCTCACGAGACCGCATCGGGATGATCTGCTGATTGCCAAAGAGATCAACAGCGGTGACATCTTCGCCTGCCAACTGCATGGTGAAGGATGGCCTGAAGCTCGATGATTCTGCGTTCAGTTGGCGATCACACCAGGCCACAAGCGCTGCATCGTGCCGATCGACCCCCTCGAGAATCCATGCATGCAGGCCGGGACCAAGTGCGAGTTCGCCTGAGAAGCGCCGGCCGGCCAGATGGGCGGCGAGCGTGCGCCATGCGGCGAGCGTCGGCTCCGGCATGAGCTGACCGTCCTGATCAGGAAACCAGGGCGGCTCGATTGCCACTGTCGAGATTCCACGACGCCATGCATGCAGTACACGGAACGCAAGGTCAGCCATCCGCTCGCGTGGTTCATAGAAGTCAGCCGGCGGAAGTTCGAGATACGCCAGCAGATTCTGCGCCTCCGCATCCTGCTCGACTTCCGTTTGAGCGGCGCTTGAACTTTCGATGGAAGGATGTGCATCCCATTGCAATGAACCGATCTTCGACGGCTCAATCGCGTAGGGAATCGATATCGTGCGGGCATCCTCACCGGAATGCGCCAGGCCCGTATGTTCGATCGGCAGCGGCAGGACGATCTTTGGGTCAGGCACAAACTGTGACAACCCGCTCCTCGCTTTGGCTATAACAGATGCAAGATCGCGATGCCAGAATGCCTCGCCGCCATCCCGCCTTCGTACCGTGTCATCAATCGGGCGGCTGCTGTCGCTTGGTCCGATCTGCCATCGCTCAATCTCGAATGCAAAGTTGACGAGCAAGTCATCGATGTACTCGCGCCACGCAGCCGGATCACCCGCCAGTGCGACAAGGACATCATCGCCGCCAACACCCAGGTGCTGAGAGAGGCCTTCCGGCATGCTTGAAAGCGCGAACGAGACCGCAATCTCATCCTTGCGCAGCGCTTCGATGGCCGGCCTCGCCTGCTCGTGCAGCTCGCGCACCGTCTCAAGCCGCATCGATCGCGTCAAGATTGGCAGAATCACCGTGCCGACAGACGCCTGCCGCACCATCTGCGGAACCTCGTCCGCAAAGCTGTGCCAAGTCTCCGGCATCGCCAACGCGAACGAGATCGTCGTATCAGCATGGGGCGGCGGCTTCCGGAATGGCCGTCGGGGGGCATGAATGAAATCAAGGGCCCGCCGTGCCGTCAACTCGCCCTCATGCGTGATGTCAAGGACCGCGCGATACCAACCATATTGCTCCAGCGGCACATCAATTGAGCGCGGGATCGGCGTCCGCGGCGCGGGAAAGTACCGGTCGAAGACGGTCACGCCATCAAGGTCCATCACGCGCAGGTGCGCTTCGAGTTGATCATGCGCCAGGTCGAGCACCATCATCGTCAGCCGAGCCGGCGCCACGTTGCCGCGCTGAGTCTCCTGCGGCTGAGAGAGCACCATGTCAACATGCGGAATGTGCCAGACGGTGACATCATCAAACCATGCTCTGCCCTGCACATCCTCCAACAGCGGCGTGCGACGATCGGTCACCTGCTGGAACTGGGTTGGCTGGAGCAACCTCAACTCGATAGCCAGATCGGCCGCCTGATCGAATCGACCATGAATATGCACGGCGATCGTCGTCCATTGCCCGTCAGTGCGGACCAGTCGGCTCTGCGCATGACTACCCGGAATGACGTTCCCCGCCTGATCGTAAAGCCACGCAGCGATCCCCGCCCGGGCGTAGGTCAGACCCTCGGTCCGCACGCGCGTCAACACGGCGTAGTCCGCCATAGGCATGATCGGGATCACGGCTGTCGGAACACGCGCGGCGAGCGAACCACCATCAAGCTCAAACGCAAACGACCACCTGCCGCTGTAGGCCTCTTCATTTGTGAGGTGCATCTGACCAAAGGGAGGAAAGCCATGTGCGGCTGCACCCTCATCAGTTGCGAAACGATACCAGTGCATGGGCATCCGGTGCGGCGCATGCTCGGCTTCCTCGAAATCGAAGTGCCGCACCAGACGGTGCAGCGTGACCGGCCGGTGCTGCGTCCGAGGATTCGGCGGAACCTGTGACCCGACACTTGATTCATCCAGCGGAACCTCGCCCAAGCGTACTGGAGCGACCCCGCATCCGGTCCCAATGCTGCTCGCCTCAGCACAGGCCAGAAAGGTCGCAAGAATCGCAACGAGTTGCCTCAAAAACTGTCGAACGTCAGGAATCACGAAATAGTTATCGGCCGATTCGTGCGCACCCTTCACGTTTGCCGATGAAATGAAGGCGACCCATGTTGGCTTCAATTCTCCGCACCCTCATCGTCTCGGCAGTCCTCGCTTCAATCGTGCTGCTTGGCTTCTGGCGCATCAGCAGCGATCAGAAGCAGCGCGCCATCGACGAGCTGACCGCGCTCAACGCTGAATTGCAAATGCAAATCACCCGCCGCGAGCAGATGATCGAGCGGCTCAGCCGCTCCCGAAGGGTGGCTCACATTGATATCACTGCACAAGAGAAGAATCAGAGCGGCGACATCACATCAACCAACCTGCTCCTGATCGAACTCGACGACCACGGCCGGGAGCTGGGACGGCAGGCGTTTACCGTGCCGGGGCATGTGCTGTTCATCGATGCGTGGACCGTGAAGTTCGACCATGAGCCGGTTGCTTCGGGGCATCCACTCATGGGTCGATCGCTTGTCCTGTTGCGGCGCGTCTATTCAGATCAGGTTCCGCCGCGCGATGGCCAGCCGATCGATCTGCCCGGCGCGACGCCGACCGGTTACACCGGAAGCGAAATGAGCCGCTTCGAGCAGCAGATCTGGCGGCACTTCTGGGACATTGCCACCGACCCTGCCGCCGCTCGCTCTATAGGAGTGCGGATCGCGCAAGGAGAAGCGGTGTACAAGCCGGTGAAAGCCGGTCAGCAGTACGAACTCATCGTCGATGCGGCAGGCGGCATGAGCATGAAGCCGCTCGACACAAGTGATTTCGCAAAGGCGAAGTAGTTCGCACGCACCGTGACGCCTCACTTGAAAGGGCTAAAGCGCTAACGCTCCGCCGCATCAACCGTATTGCGCAGCAGCATCGCGACCGTCATCGGCCCCACGCCGCCCGGTACGGGCGAGACCCAGCCCGCAACTTCCGCGACTTCATCAAAGCGCACATCCCCTACCGTGCGCGATCTTCCCTGCTCAACGATCCGGCTGATGCCAACATCCACCACAACCGCGCCCGGTTTGATCCAGTCGCGCGTGACAAGTCCCGCAACACCGGTAGCGGAGACCAGCACATCGGCAGTACGGGCAAGCTCAACGATGTTGCGCGTGTGGATGTTGGTTGAAACAACCGTCGCCTCAGCTCCCATCAGCAACACCACAACGGGCTTTCCGACGATGTTGCTCGCGCCGACCACCACACAGCGGGCGCCCTTCAGTGTCGCGCCGGTTGATTCGATCATCTCCATTACCGCAAGCGCAGTACACGGCACCAGCGAGCGCCGGCCATAGACGACATTGCCGATGTTGGCCGGATTCACGCCCTCAACATCCTTCTCAACCGCAATGAGCGACTGCACCTGATCGGTATCGACCCCGGGCGGCAGCGGCAGATGCACCATGATCGCGCTGACATCGTCATCAGTATTGAGCAGCAGCACGCGGCCGGCGACTTCTTCATACGTTGAATCCGCATCGAGATGATGCAGGACATACTCAATGTGAAGTTCATCACAGGTGCGCGCCTGGTTCTCAGCATAGATCTTCGCCCCAGGATCATCACTTGCAAGGATGGCATCAAGCCGCACAGGTCGGCCCTGCTCGCGCAGCACCCGTGCCCTTGCTGCAACGTCGGTCTTGACCTGCTTCGCCAGTTGCTTGCCGTCGATGATGTTCGCCTTCGCTGTGCGCTGCATCTGAAAGAGGATAACATCCCCGCCTGATGACGTACACCAGTTCAATTACGTACGAGCCGAAGCGCATCCATGCGGCAGCGATCTATTGCAGCGACGGCCGCGTCGGCGCGCACTTCGATGACTTTCTGCACAACGGCCTGAAACTGCCTCGCTATGACCGCGTCGCGCTGCCCGGCGGCCCGGCCTGCCTGGCAGGTCACACTGAAGCCCATGTCGCAGAGCAGGGCGTCGTCGATGAGCTCAAGTTTCTTGTTGATGCCCATGAACTGGAGCGCGTCGTCCTCATCGCGCACCAGAATTGCGCGTTCTATGAATCCCGGCTGGGGCTGCCCGAGCCGTTTCTCGAGCATCAGCAAAGAATCGATCTTCTCAAAGCCGCCAACTTCGTCCGCCGCATCACGGGGATCGGGCACGTCGATGCTTACTTCGCGCGGCTGGGCGAACCTGATGTCGTAGCGTTTGAATCGGTAAACATGCCGTAGGGCCGAATGCTTCGCTGCACGTCGCGGCTAGACAGGATCCTTGATGCGTTGACGCCTTGATGCATCCCTCGCCAGTCTCCATCGAAGCCGCAGCGCGTTGCCGACGACTGAGATGTCGCTCAATGCCATTGCTGCTGCGGCGAAGAGCGGTCCGCGCATGCCGAGCAGGCCGAGCGCTGCGATCGGAATCGCGAGCGAGTTGTACACGAACGCGAGAAACAGGTTCTGCTTGATGGTGCGCAGTGTCTGATGCGAAAGTGCAATGGTCTGCGGCACCGCCATCACATGCTCGCCGGGAATGACGACATCTGCCGATTCGATGGCGACGTTGGTGCCCGACCCAATTGCGATGCCAAGATCGGCCTCAGCCAATGCCGCCGCATCGTTGATGCCGTCGCCGACCATGATTACGCCTTGACCGGCATGGTCTTCTCGACGCCTCAGTGAACGGATGTAGTCCACCTTCTGCTCCGGCGTTGCCTCTGCAACGATTTCTTTCGGTACAAGGCCGACGGCTGCGCCGATCGACTCCGCCACGCTGCGCCGATCGCCGGAGAGCATCGAGACGGCGTACCCGAGCGATCGCAAGCGCTCAATGGCCGCCTTCGCATCAGGCCGGACTTCATCGGCAACATCAATGGTTCCCAGTTCAACGCCATCGGCAATAACGCGGCACGTCGCACCTTCGACTCGGCGAACTTCAATCACCCTTGGTGGCACTTGAGACTTCCCTGCGTATCCAGGTACGCCATCAACGACGCCGCGCACGCCCTCACCGGGCATTGCCGCAAACTCGCTCACGTTTCCGATCGCAATCCCTCGCTCCTTCGCTGCGTTCACGATTGCTATCGCAATGGGGTGTTCGCTGGGCGATTCGACCGCTGCTGCAAGTTGTAATAGTTCGCGCTCATCCACACCGTTTGCAGGCGCGATTCGAGCAACGACAGGCCGACCACTGGTGAGCGTGCCGGTCTTATCGAAGACGACATGTCGCAGGGTGCTTGCACGTTCAAGCGCAGCGGCGGATTTAATGAGAATGCCGCGCTTGCTCGCCGCGCCCGCTCCGACCATGACTGCCATCGGCGTCGCCAGGCCGAGGGCGCAGGGACATGAAATGATGAGCACCGTCACCATCGCAATCAATCCAAAGGCGGGGTTGCCTGCGATCAGCCACCATCCAAGGAACGTCGCAGCGCCGATGCCCAGAACGCTCGGCACGAAGATCGAGGAAATGTAATCAGCCAACCGCTGAATCTCGGCCTTGCTCGTTTGAGCGCCGCGCACAAGATCGGCAATTCGCGCGACGGTCGTGTGCCTGCCATCAACGGTGGATTCAATCACCAGTCGGCCTGTCGTGTTCATCGAGCCGGCGACGACGGAATCGCCGGGCGACTTGCGCACCGGCAGCGGTTCGCCGGTGACGACCGATTCGTCGATTTCGGATTCACCGTCAGTCACACGTCCATCAACAGGGATTCGCGCGCCCGGCCGGATGAGAATGTGATCGCCGGGGAGGACGTCCGCGCTGCGGATCGTGCGCGTCTCAATGCTTGAAGAGCCGGGGACGAAAATCCCTTGGCTCTGTGCGGCCTCAATCAACTCCGCTTCATCGGGCTGAAGTTCGAGGAGTTCGCGCACCGCCGAACCTGCCTTGGCCGCAGCTCGCGCTTCCATCCAGTGACCGAGTGAAATGATGCCAAGCAGCGCCGCCGCTTCGCCGAAATAGAGCGGCTGTTCGATTGCGCGGCCGAGCAGCATCGAAATGAACACCACGAGCGAGAACACATACGCCGCGGTCGCGCCGATCGAGATCAGCGTGTCCATATTGGTGGTGCCCTTCTTCGCAGCGTTCCATGCGGAGCGGTAGAAGCCGGAGCCGACGACGACGATCACGAACGTGGAGCCGAGCAGCATGAGGACGGGCAGCCACAGTCCGTGCCAGTGCATCGACTCCCCGATCCAGTGCATCGCTTCAAGCGGAGCCCAGATCGAGAGTCCGATGATCGCGCGAAATCGCCAGCTCCGCTCGCTTCTCTGCTGGCGCAGTTCGATTTCAGTGCGCAGTTCTGAAGGCGCGAGCACCTCAGTCTCGGGCGTTGCATGGAAACCGCGCGCTTCGATCGCTTGTGCAAGGGCGTCCGGGTCGAGTCCGCTGCCACGAACGGTGGCCCTGCCGTCGGTCACGCTGACGGTAGCGGAGGCGACGCCGGGCCTCGATTCCAATGCCTTCTGCACGGAGGCAGCGCAGCCGGCGCAGACCATGCCCTCAACCTTTAGATGAATCCGGTCGGAACCCGGTACGGGCTCAACATCGGGGTTGGCTGGGGCGTGAACGGACATGACTTGGTATGGTAGGAGACCTGCTCCACCGACTTGCCTGAGGCGGCTGAGTCGCCGATACTTATGGAGTCCCATGCGCAGGGCTGATTCACCCAATATCGCGCCCGGCCTGGCCGGGACGCTGATCGCTCTCGTGGCTGTCGCTGCCACGGCTGCGGCTGTGCCCGCGCCCTATGCAGCCCCGGCCGAATGCAGAGCCGCCGTGATGGATTCGCAGCCGGTGCGGGCGGTCGCGGCCGTTGTCGCCGCTGCTTGTGATCTACTGGGAATCGATCGCCCCAGCGATGTCGCAGTAACGCCGCAGCTGTGGAATGCAGTTGCTGCGGTGTCGAAGCGTCCAGTCACCGTTGACTGCCCGGTGGATGCGCGGCCATTGGCTCCGCCGCTGCGTGAAGACCTGCTCAACCTGCCTCCACCAATCTGCTGAAGCGCACGTCAAGCCCAGACAGTCCGTGTTTGGGACCTCGATCGTTTCGTTTCATTCAGCAGCACCCGCAGCGCATTTGCTGCATCACAAGAGAGGCATCAACAATGGGCGTTCCCTTCGTCGGCACCGCACTCAAGAAAGTTTTCGGCACGCGCAACGAGCGCATGGTCAAGAAGTACCTGCGCGTTGTCGAGCAGGTCTCCGCGCTCGAAGACGACATCAGCCGGCTCACCGACCGCGAGCTGCGAGACAAAACCGCAGAGTTCCGCAAACGGCTCAGTGAGGGCGTTGAGCGCATCGGCGACATCATGCACGAGATTCTCGCCGTCGGCCGCGAGGCCATGGATCGCGCGGTCGGCATCCGCAACATCTTCAACCCCGAGGCGAACTTCGACGCTTCGCAACTTCCCGTCGATGTGCGGCAACTCTATGAGAAGGTCCGCAAGGAGATGGAGGATGCGCCTGCCCGCGAACCGGCCGATGACCTGCGCGGCTGCGAGGGCACAGTGCCCGGCTGGCAATACCTCGACATACCCAACCGTATCTATGACGCGGTGCGCGACCTCTACCCCGAGTCCAAGCCCCCCTTCCGAGCCCGGCCCTTCGACGTACAAATCATCGGCGCGGTCGTACTGGGCGAAGGCCGCATTGCTGAAATGAAAACCGGCGAGGGCAAGACGATCGTCGCGCCACTGGCGTGTTACGTGGCTGTGCTGGAAGGCAAGCAGGTCCACGTGGTGACGGTCAACGACTACCTTGTGCAACGCGACCGCGACTGGACGTTTCCGTTCTTCCGCGCGCTCGGGCTGAGTGTCGGTGCGATTCATCCGTACCACATGCAGCCACCGGATCAGAAGCAGGTGGCCTATTCCTGTGATGTCGTCTATGGAACGACCGCGGAGTTCGGGTTCGACTACCTGCGCGACAACATGAAGCTGTCGCCGGCGGAACAGGTGCAGAAGCGGCGCGACTTTGCGATTGTGGACGAAGTGGATTCGATCCTCATCGATGAGGCCCGCACACCGCTGATTATCTCAGGGCCTGCTCACGCGCACAATCCGCGCTACGACATGGCGGACAAACTTGCGCGGCACCTGCTTGAGAAGCAGAAGCCGTGGAACGATGCCGATCAGAGGGTCAAATCATGTCAGGTGGAAATCTCCGGGCTTGAAGGCGACATTCGCAACGCGCGCGATAAAGGGAAGATTCCAGCGCTGCGCGAGAAGCTCGAAGCGGCCAGGGCACGACTGCCGGAACTTGAAGCGGAGCGAGATCAGTACACGCAGTTCTATGAAGTCGAACTCGATAAGAAGAAGGCGCACCTGACGCACCATGGCATTGCCGAGGCGCAGAAGGTCGCAGGCGTCGGCTCGTTCTACGTCGGTGACAACATCGACATTCCCCACCTGCTCGAACAGGCCATTCGCGCTCATACGGTCTATCAGCGCGACCGAGATTACGTCGTCGCACCTGATGACACCGGCCAGCAGTCGGTCATCATCGTCGATCAGAACACCGGTCGCAAAATGATCGGGCGACAGTGGTCGGACGGCCTGCACCAGGCAGTCGAAGCCAAGGAAAGCGTTCCCATCAAGCAGGAAACGCAGACGATGGCGACGATCACCATTCAGAACTTCTTCAAGATGTACGGCCGTCTTGCGGGAATGACCGGCACCGCCGACACGGAAGCGACAGAGTTCTACGAAATCTACAAGCTCGACGTGATCGCCATCCCCACCAATGTGCCGGTCGTGCGCACCGATCGCAATGACCTCGTTTTCATGTCCAGCAAGGATAAATGGGACGCGATTGTCGATGAGATCAAGGGCTTCCACGACATGGGCCGACCGATTCTGGTCGGTACAACCAGCGTTGAAAAGTCAGAGCATCTCTCGAACATGCTCACGCGCAAGTACAACGTCAAGCACAACGTGCTCAACGCAAAGCAGCACGAACGCGAGGCGCAGATCATCGTCGAAGCGGGTCAACTCGGCGCGGTGACGATTGCGACGAACATGGCCGGCCGCGGCACCGACATCAAACTCGGCAGGTTCTCCCGAGCAGAGCTGCTTGAACACTGGAAACGTCGCGGCATTTGCCCGAAGGAAGTGAACGACTCCGCGGACGACGACTCGATCATCAAAGCGGTCTATCGCCATATGGCTCTGAAGGAGTTGGGGCTCAAGAAGTCAGACGTTGAGGCCATGAGCGACGAAGAGATTCGCCTGGGCCTCTTCCGCAAGTGGTACGGCGACTACTGCTGGGGACAAGGCGGCAATCCGGCGAAGATGAGCGAGTCGCAGCTCATCAAGGCGCTCGACGACTCCGGCGGATGCCTGCTTCACCGCATTCGCATGTTCAGCAATGTCGAGGATCTCGGCGGCCTGCACGTCATTGGCACCGAGCGCCACGAAGCGCGGCGCATTGACAATCAGCTGCGCGGCAGGTCAGGCCGGCAGGGCGACAAGGGTTCATCGCGGTTCTTCCTCTCTCTGGAGGATGACCTGATGAAGATGTTCGCCGGGCCGAAGGTGCTGACGATTCTGTCCAAACTCGGCATGAAGGAAGGTGACGCCATCGAGCACCCCATGCTCACCCGGTCCGTTGAGAAAGCGCAGCGGAAGGTTGAAGAGCGCAACTTCCTCATTCGGAAGAACATCCTTGAATACGACGAGGTGATGGACCACCAGCGGCACATCTTCTATGAGATGCGTCAGGAGGTCCTTGAAGGCAAGAACGTGAAGGAAGTGATCTTCGACCACATCGAAGACGCTGTCATTGATGCCGCCAATACGTACCTTGATCGCAACTACACTGCGAACGTCATCGCCGAGTGGGTGCGCGAGAACCTGAATGTCTCAATTGATGCCGATCGCATTCGAGGTAAGGATCGCGACGATCTGCGCAAGCTCGTGGTGATCGACGCCAAGGAAGAAGCGGCCTCCATGATCCGTGTGACGATCGGCGAGTACATGCCCGACGACACCGATTCGGCGGAATGGGACATGAAGGCGCTTGCCGACTGGGCGAACGCCAACTTCAAGGCGGACGTGAAGCCCTCTGAGCTGCGCGGTCTTTCACCCAAGGAGGTCATCGCCCGGCTCGATCAGGCAGCCGCTCGCATGATCGACAAGACCGATCTCGCGCCGCTTGACCAGTATCTCGTGAAGAACTATGCGGAGAATGAACTGGCCAAGTGGGCGCAGAACAAGTTCGGCAAGGAGTTTACGGCTGAAGAGTTCGTCGTCCGTGACAGCGAGAGCATTGAAGGAGTCATCGACTCGCTCATGTCAAAGGCGCGCGAAGCATATGCGGATCGCGCGGTGAACTATCCAATTGAGTTCGCCATTGACATGACGAATGCGAACATGCAGCAGAACCCGCAGCAGGCGCTGGAGCAGTTCTGCCGCTGGGTCAAGGCGCGCTATGAAATCGACTGGTCGCCGACTTCTCTGCCATCACCCAATCCGGCTGAACTTCGTCGCATTCTTATTGACGAGGCGAAGAAGTGGGACGAGTCGCGTATTGAGGAGCGGGCGAGTCGCGCGGTCGCGGCGGGTTCTTCACCGGAGAAACTCGACGAGTGGTTCCGCACGAACATGCTCGTCGCGCTCACAGATGACGAGAAGAAGCGCGCGGCAGACGATCCGCAGACTGTCGCCGAAGAGAAAATCGCGCAGACGCTGCGCTCGGAGCTGACGCAGTTTGAGCGTTGGGTGCTGCTCCAAATTGTCGATCAGGCGTGGAAGGACCATCTGTATCAGATCGACCAACTTAAGGAATCCATCGGCCTGCGCGCCTTCAGCCAGAAGGATCCTCGGATCGAGTTCAAACGTGAAGGCGCGCGGCTGTTCGAGGAGATGCAGCAGTCGATCCGCGAGAAGGTGACGGAACTCGTCTTCAAAGCACGATTGACACCCCAGCCCGCGCGGCCGCAGACGCCGCGAACTCAAGCAGCCGACGGTGCGGGTGCGGCAACGGATGGATCTCGCGACGGCGGGCAACCGGGCGCGCCGCGCGTGGCCCAGTCCGCGATCGCGGCCGCTGCCGCCATGGCCTCTGCCGGAACAGCCGCTCAACGCGCTGACATCGAAGCAGCACAGCAGGCCGGCACTTCAAGAGCAGGCGAATTGCAGCCGAATCGTAAACCGCAACCGGTTCGGGCTGCTCCGACCGTTGGCCGCAACGAACCCTGTCCCTGTGGCTCCGGAAAGAAGTACAAGCACTGCCATGGCAGGAAGGCATAGCGCCGCCAGCGATCAAAGCCCAAAGCCAGCGAACGCAGTACATGTGTAGACAGCTTGTTCTTCGTTGCCGCACCTGCATGTTCGCGGCAATATCCGCAAAATGTTCGGCATCGTGCCGGCTGTGTGATTCGTACACTTAGGTGTGAGCGGAGAATTGAATGATCGTGCTTGGCGGTCGGAGTTTGACGCCGCCCTGGCGGGAAATCCGCCCGATGAGGTTCGGATCGAGGAGATCGCGGATGGGGTTCGTTACATCCTGCCGGATCGCGTTCTCGGAGGTGGGCACGTATTCGGGGCAGCGGTCATCGTTGCAGGTGTAGTCGTACTGCTGGGGGGCGTGTGGTGGTCTCTGACCGTCCTCTTCAACAGCATGCCGCCTTGGCCGGATGTGCTTATCAGTCTTATCGGGCCGGTGGCGATCATGCTTATCGGTGCGGTGCTGTGGATCAGCGGCCAGTTCATTGCGGCCGGTCGGACTGTACTCGAGTTTCGAGGCGGTCAACCGGCAAGCTTGCATCGGATTGAGCGGGCAGGCGTACTGCGCTGGCGTTCGCGCGCGCGTCTCGCCCGACTTCGCCGACTGCGCGTAGCAGTCGGTCTGACCGAGGACGAGACCATTGACGAAGCCATCACATCCGGATTGACCATGCCGCTGGCTTCGCTCCTTGCTGAGTATGAATCAGGCGAGACTACGCGCCTGCTCATTGCCTATCCGCCGCAATGGATTGAAGAGGTCGCCTATGACCTCGCCGGCCGTCTCTCGGCCCATCCTGCGCGCCAGCAGAGCGATCCGATTGAGGTCTTGACGGCCGGAGCCGCTGACGAGACTGACCCGGAGGCACAGCAACGCGCAGCACCCGGGACCAATGTCGGCTGGTCTCAGCCGCCTGAGAGTACGATCGAAATCAGCCGCACGCGCGACGGCATCACGATCGTGATTCCTCCACGCAGCATGTGGCGCGATCGCAAAGGTGTCTCAGCGCACTCAGCATTGAGCGGCATGCTGGCAGCCATCACCGCAAGCGCCGTCGGCTTCGTCAACTCGCCCTGGTACGTCTCGACTGGAATCGCAGCGTTCTGGGGCATCGGATCGCTCTTTGTGCTCGCTGCGGTCGCGGTCGGCCGGCGAAGCGCGCTGATCGACATCATCGAGGATCGCGAGAGCAAGTCGCTGCTGCTCACGCAGAAGTCGTATTTCAAAATTATCCAGCGCGGCTGGTCGCGTGAGGAGCTGCGCGCCATTGAGTGCAGCCCCAGCGGCATGGAGGTCAACGACAAACCCGTCATGGAGCTGCGAATCACGCCGGCATCCGGCGGGACTGTCTCGTATTTCACGGGCCGTGACGAGGATGAATTGCAATGGCTCGCTCATACGCTGCGCCAGGCGCTTGAAGTCTCTGAGGATACGGACCTTGCATGAGGCCCCTCAACACGATTGCCAGGGCTGCCACGCCAGCGTTACCATTAACAGAAGCATGAACGCACTCATCTGCACTATTCGCTTCGCGAGCGCTTTGGCCGCCGCAGTTCTGCTCACGGGTTGCGGCTACACGTTGCACGGCCGCGTCGTTGAGGCCGGCTGGAGCGGGATGGTCATTGCCCCATCTGCCAAGGAAGCCGCTGCCGGACAAGGCGTACCCGGTGTACGCATTGCCATTTATCGAGACCCGGGCCGACTGTCCCAAGAACTCATCGCGACTGGAACGTCGGCCGACGACGGCACCTTCGCGATTTCGCTCCCGGGCGCCTTCGGCGCAGGATGGATGGAGGAGGTGTGGCTCATCCAGGCCAGCCGGCGCGGCTTCACCAGTATCGAGGAGACGATCGCATTGCCTCTCTCAAGCGCCAGCCGTCCGCTCATCATCAACATCATGCCCGGTCGTTCAACACCCTTCGCCGCTCCCGACGACTTTCACCGGGATATTGAACGGTTTCAATGACCATGCAACGTCGGTATCACCTTCATCTGCCCGCCCTGCTCTACTGCTTCCTGGTGCTGCTCGTCGGCTCGGCGGCAATGAACTCGCAGAACAACATGCTGTTCTGGATTTTCGGGCTCATGTTCTCGGGCTTGATCATTTCCGGGATCGTTTCAGGCGTGATGATGCTCGGTATTCAGATTCGGCGGATCGATCCAGAGCACGTCGCGGTTGGTGAGCCGCTCATTGTCCGCTACCAGATTCGGAATCGAAACCGGTTCGTCCCGATCTTCAACATTCACATCGAAGAGTTGCCCGTCGGATCATTCGGGCATGGTGGCGGCGCAAAGGCCGCGACGGAACATGTATCCGAGAGGGGCTGGCAACGACTCATGGATCGCGGCGGCGCATGGGTGATGCACGTTGGACCGCGCGAAACCGTACACGGGGAAGCGATCTTCTGGCCGATCGCGCGGGGCGAAGCGACCTTCGGCGCTATTCGCGTCTGGACCACATTCCCATTCGGGCTGATCAAGAAGTCCATTACGATCGAACAGCCGCAACACACGCGCATCTATCCACGGCTTTACCAGTTGCGTCGTGGCCTGCTGCGGTCAATCGACACCCCGGGGCCTGTCGGCACACGCATCACGCAACGAGCCGGCGGCGCAGACGACTACTTCGGGCTGCGCGAATACCGTCATAATGAGAGTATTCGCCACATCGCATGGAAACGCAGCGCGACGTGGGGCGGCGAGCAGATCGTTTGCATTGAACGCTCGTTGCCCAGCCCGCCACGCATTCGGGTCGTGATCGACCTCTCAACTCCGACTGATGAACTGCGGGTCGAGGCGCATGAATCAACAACGCCACGCGAGCTTGAAGAGCGCGCTATCAGTCTTGCCGCCTCAGTGATCCACCAGGCAAATCAGCTGGGTTATGAAATCGGCCTGACCGTCGTCGGGGTCGGTGGAGCGAACCCGATTCACCTGCCTGTCCGGCGCAACTTCTGGCACGCACGACGGCTCCTCGCAGCACTGGCATCAATCAATCTTGACGAGAATCGCGATCAACCCGATTTCGCCATCCTGTTCGATCAGGCCCGCGCCGGTCTGCTCGTCATTCGTCCGGATCGTGTCAGACCACTCTCGGACCGAAGCGATATCACGTATTTCACAGCGAGGCAGCTCGATCGGCTGACCGCGGGACCGATCGGCTGGAAGCCGCAGGCGCTTGATCCGCCGAAGCGGGCGGATCGAGCATGGTTTCAACCTCTGAAGTTCCTTCGCACTGAGCCGGCGCCTGCGAATGCAGCATCAATCAACGGAGGCGGCGCATGAAACTGCTGCGCCGTTTTCCCGCAATGGCGTTCACGCTCGTCTTCCTCAGCATTGTGTCGCTGGGGCTGGCGCAGCAGAGCATCACGCTGCTCCTGGTGTCGGGCTCACTCGCCGCCATGAGCTGGTATGTGACTGAGGGGCCGCGCGGCCGCTCTCTCCCGCGCTGGGTATCACACCTCCTCGTCGTTGCGGTTGCGCTCTATGCGGCTGCGGAGCTGATCCAGGGACTTGATGACGTTCATGGAGTCCTCGGTCGGTTCGGCCTGTGGCTGACGCTCATAAAACTGTATGAGCGCAACACCGCGCGCGATCATGGGCATCTCCTTCTCCTGAGTCTCCTGCTCATGCTCGTCGCGACTCTTGATGCATCAGGCCTGCTCTTCAGCATCATCCTGATCGTCTACGCGATGCTTGGCATCTACGTTCTGCTGCTGTATCAAATGTACGCAGCGCACGAACGCGCAAGCGCAGAACGCAGGAAGTCGCTCGCCACCGCCGGTGTCATCTCAACCGCCGGCGCGCCGCTGCCACCGCTCAAGCCCATCTTCGGCCAACACGCAACAGGCAACTTCCGGGGGCTCGTCGGAGCGGTCGGCATCGCCGGCTTCTCCCTCGGCGTCATGGTGTTTATTGCCTTTCCCCGAGGTGTTCTAGAGAATGCAGTGCCAGGCCTACACTCGCACCGCAACAGGTTGACAACCGGTTTCACGGACGAAGTCAATCTCCTCACCGGCGGCCGTATCTCCGAGTCCCGCCGGTCGGTCATGTCGGTGGAACTCCTTGATCAGGCGGATGAGCCGATGCATTTTTACGAGCCGCTGCGACTGCGAGGGGCAGTATTCGATCGTTACGCAGGCGACGGCCGTTGGCTCCGCACTCGTGGGCTGCCACAGCGATTCAGCGTGGCATCGCACTCTTTCACGGCATTCTCGCCGATCGCTCCCGAACCGGTGCGAACACTCACACTGGTCGTTCGTTCACGTGCCGAACCGGACGCCATTTTCTCGCTGTATGCGCCTGTAGCAGTGAGCGCCGATCGCAGCACCGAGCTCCTTTACGATCGCCGAACGCAGCTCGTGTCGCTGTGCAACACCGGCGCTCCTCCACTGACCTACCGCGTTCGCTTCCAACCAGTCCCGACGGAAGCCGTCGCAGCGCACGTTATCGAGGACGCGCCGATTCGCAAGCGCGGCGGTCTTCATCTTCTGCACGACGAGCGCGTGCGCGACCATGCGCTCTCGATCCTCGCCGAGGCAGGCATCGCTCAGCAGCAACCTGATCCGTTTTACGACGCGGAGGGCTATTGGAGGTGGGCACGTGAGGCCGCACGCGCCCTAGCGCAATCGTTCGATACGCCTGAGTTCTCCTATACACTGGACCTTGACTTCATCATTCCGGAAGTGGATGGCGAGCGAGAGGATCCCGTTCGGCACTTCCTGTTTGAAGCGAAGCGCGGCCATTGTGAGTATTTCGCATCTGCGCTGGTTGCCCTGTGCGAAAACCTGGGCATTCAGTCGCGGCTGGTGGTCGGATACCTGGCGAGTGAATACAACGAGCTCGCTGGCCGGTACGAAGTCCTCGAGCGCAACGCCCATGCATGGGTTGAAGTGCGAACAGGAGAGCGCCGTTGGAGCGCGTTCGATCCGACACCTGCCGCAGTGCTGGAAGAAATCACCAACGAACCCGCGTCGATCGGCGAACGTTTTCATGCGATATATGACCGCGTTGATGCGGTGTGGTCATACAACGTGCTTGCATTCGACGCTCATACGCAGCAGCGCATTGCGGAGGGATGGGATCTTCGCCTTGGCGAGCGCCTCTCGAACGGAGTGGCCATCGTTCGAGAGTGGTTTCTCAGTGCGAACGTCGCCTTCTCTCTGGGACCGGCGGGATCGATTTACCTTGCTTGTGTACTCGGCATCCTGATCCTGGCGCTAACGGTACTCGTGAAACTGCTACGCCGCTCGCGAACCATTCGGCGTCGCACCCGGCTTGAGCACCTGCGAAAGCGCGGCTCTTTAGGATTCTGGGAAGCCGAGTACCAACGCATGCTGCGCGATGCCGGCTTCTATCTCGATGCGCTCGATGCGCTTGAGAAACGAGGCATAGTGAAACCGTACTGGACGCCGCCGCTGGCTTTTGCCGAGCAACTTGAAAGGCAGCATCCGGCGGTGGCGCGCGTGCTGCGTGAGCTTACTGTGCTGTTCTACCGCTCGCGATACGGGAATCAACCATTGACTGTCGAGGAGGTCGCGCTCGTGAGATCGCGTATCAGCGAACTGCGTGAACGCGGCGCACCACCGGAGTCGGGGCATGAATGATCGGGGGCGCATCGCGCTCGACGCCGTTTTGCCGCACGAACCGGAGCGTTCGGCCGCACAGGTCATCGCCGTAATGCGGCTGCTGGCAGTTCCGCCAAGGCGCGTGCTTGATCTGGGATGTGGCGCCGGCCGGCTCCTTGTGCCCATAGCCCAGCAAGGACATCACGTCACCGGGATCGATCATGACGCCACGGTGCTCCGCGCGTGTGAGACGAACCTACAGGGTCATAGCCACCTCAATCCGACGCTCATCGAGGCCGACATCGCCACCTGGCTTCGGCAAGCGAAGCAGGTTGCGGCGTTCGACACCATCCTACTGCTGGGGAATACGCTCATGTGCGTTCATGATCTTGATGAGGCGATCGATCTGCTTGCTGGCTTGCGACGACTGCTTGTGGCTGAAGGCATGTTGATCGTGGACGATGTGCCGCATGACCTCTGGCCGGAGCTCACCGAAGGCAACTGGACGAGCGGCGTGAGTGAAGACGGGTCGATGCAACTGATTTGGAGCGATCACGACGCTATATTCACGATTCGGACCGGTAATGATGTCGATTCTGAGCGATGGTTCCTCGCCGAGGATGACACGCGGTACCGGCTCTGGACAAGCGGCACGCTCTCGCTCGTGGCGCGGCTGGCCGGATTATCGGAGCCGGTTCGTGACGCCGAGGGCGGGCTACTCGTTCTGCGACCGGCAGAGGACCGCTGATCACGACCTCACAGGCGGACTCTCTTGAAGTCATCGAGTACCTCCGCCGATAGAGGAGATGCCGCACTCTGGCAAGAAGCCGCGGCAATTTGTCGGAACACTTCGGAAGATTCACTCGTGCCCGCAAATCGATCACGGACACAGCATTGGCGGTCGTGCCTTCAACAGATTGCGCAACGAAATGGCGCGATCGAGATCGCGATCTCACGCCATTATAATGGTGGTGACGAGCATAACGATCTGATGTGGAGGGTGCGGCTTCTCGATGTCGGCCCCACGGAAATGCTCACCGAGAGACCCGCCTCGATGGGCCATGCCATACGAATCGATGTCGGCATCAACCTCACCGGAATCATGGCCATCGGCCAGAACCGGTGGACGTTCAACACGACGAATCTTGGTCTGGCTGAATTCCGGCTTAACGGTCGGACAGTCATCCCCGCCATGCGGCTCGTCGTACCGAATGCGGTTGAGCGCTGCCAACGACGTGAATACTACCGTTTCGAGACGACGGCCCTGAATCTGCCTCGCGTCGAACTCTGGCCGCTGCTTGACCCGGCCTCTGTGGTGCTTGCGGAGCGGGCAAATGAAGTCGGCGTCGACATTGAAACGGGCAAACCCTCCGGCAGCAAACCGTGCGGTGACTGCGCCCCGCCTCTTGACCTGATGCCAAACGTCGGCCCCAAGTTGCACGGAACACTGATGAACGTCGGCGGCGGCGGCGTGGGTGTGCGGATTGATCCGAAAGACGCCTCAGGTCTGGGGGCTTGCAAACTGTATTGGATTCGACTTGCCCTGCCCGATTCACCCGCACCGATCTGCGCCAGCGCCAAACTGGTGCATACGCACATCGATTCCACCCAATCAACCTACGCCGGCCTTGCGTTTGATTTCACATTCAACCCGGCGCATCAACAATTCGTGGTCGACCAGATTTGCCGCTACATCGCGCAGCAACAGCGGCTCCAACTGCAGCGGCAGGCAACCCAGGATCTGCGCCGCTCGGCGTGAAAAACTCTTCCGGCGGCTGCGCACGTCAATGACCCGTCAATGAACGCGGCAGCACGAAATGTGCTGCCGCGCTTTAGTGTACTTGTCGGGAGACGAAATCGTTACGGAACCAAACTCCCGAGGATGATGGTTCTGAATTCCTGCGGCGAGATGCCGGGGGCATAGGTTCGCAAGAACTCATACGCGACGCCGGTGACATCGACTTCCTTCGTCACGAGACCCATCGGCTCGAGCCATTCAAGGAACTCGGCGATCAGGTCATAGGTGGCAAGGACGTTTCGCGCCTGATCAGGCGTGAGGCCGTCTGTTGCGTTTGCACCATCGCGAACGCCAGCAATCCAACCCAGATGCTGCTCGAGTGACGCGTCCATGCCTGCCTCTGCAACGTATGCATCCCAAGCAGAGCGAATCGAACTGACGAAGCTGTCCTTCTGCTCATTGAGCTGACTCCAGATGTCGAGCACGCGCTGAGCTTCCGCTGCACTCAGTCGTGGAATCGCGACAGCGCCCTTCACCGGGATTTCAAAGCTGCCATCGTATTCGTAGTCAACGAAGAAACCTCGTCCTTCAACCCGATCGATCAACTCCAGGTCATCAAGATTCCGGATCTCAATTCCAAGGCCGAGCAGCCGCTGCCGCTGGTCCGCGGCGAGTACGGGAACCGACGCGGCTTCCGCTGCTTGCGCCGCCGCAGGAATGGCTGCTGCGATTGCGTCTGAAAGATCCTCAGTTGAAACACCCTGAGGTTTGATGTCGAGGAACCGGCCACCATCGAAGAACAGTTCCAGAGGTGGGTTGAAGATGAAGCCGATTTCACCGGCCGGCGCGCCGCCCGTCGGGTTGATGAACAACGGCGGAGCAAACGGATTGATCGAGTAGACGATGTTCCCATTGAAGTTGAAGTTGCCGCCAGCGGTGTAATCCACGCCGATCTCCGTGAGGGGATCGGATTCCAGCCACGGCCGGAGGATGATGTGGATCTCATCAGCGGTGATGTTCATATCGCCAAGGGTGTTGATGTCGCCGATGTACACCTTGCCGCCGGCGCCATTGATCGTGAGATCACCAAGGACCGTCAGCCGCTGGCCGATTCCCATGGTGAACAGGTCACTACCTGCGGGTCCATTGAGCAGGAAGGTCAGGTCGTTGAACGAGCCGATCTGGGCGAAATTGGTGTGGAGGAAGCCATCAACGCCGTTGTCTCCAGGGCCGTTGTAGTCCTGATCCAGACCATCGAGGAAGTTGTTCAACACCACATCGGAGGCGACAACCAGAATCGCACCACCGCCGTCCTCGCCGAAGAGGATAATCGCGCCTTGTTCGACGTTCTCCCAGTTCGTCTGTGGCGACTCACCCACCATGACGGCGAATGAACCGATCGCATCATTACTACCGACGCTGTCATGGAACCAGATGCCGCCACCATTTGCGGTCGTGTGGTCACCATCGTCGATCGACGTGGTCTTCACCGTCAGATTGTGGGGCGTGCCGTCTGAATCAATAGTATTCAGGAACTCAATCGCAAAGAGTTCGTTCGTGTTGGGATCAACCATAAAGCCGATCGCCTCGAACTCCGCATCCGCTCCAAGGACCACGGGTCCGTCATAGAGCTGTTTGCCGGTCGCGCCATTGCCTGCTTCAGTGCGAACCAGTCCGCCGTCGACGTTGATCTGTGAGGCAGTGACATGCAGCGAACCCAGTTCGCCGTCAGCATTGGCATTGGAGCCGCCCACCTGGCCACCAAAGGTGACCTGACCGGCGCCTGCATCAAGATCGAGCGTGCGATTGTCGCCGGCCGAGGAGTCGATTGCTCCGGCGAACTCAATGCTTCCGTCGCCATTGTCACCACCGATGGTTGTGACCACGGTGTTCTCTTGGAGAACGACATTGCCGACGAAGGTTTGGTCACCACTTGCGCCTGCGACGCCATTGGACATCGTCGTCACTGAGCCGCCGGCTAGGCTGATCGTTCCTCCGGTCACGTGAAGCTCTCCGAGAACCCCGTCAGCGGCCGAGCCAACCGCGCCGCCGAAGGCGACATCACCGGTACCAGCGTCAATGGCAAGGGTGTGGAAGTCGGATGTAACGTTGCCATCACCGGTGCTATCCACCGTGGTGAGGAACGACACCTGGCCATCACCGTTATCACCGCCGGCGCTCATCAAGGTGGTATTCGCGCCAAGCAGCACCTGGCCGTTGTACTCCTGATAGCCAGTGGCATTTGCGGCAGCGTTTGACATCGTATTGATCGAGCCGCCGTTGATATGAATGGTGGCGGCAGTCACACCGAGCCCGCCAAGTTGGCCGTCCGCAGCAGTGCCGACCGCGCCGTCGAACGTCACGGAGCCGGCCCCGGCATTACTCTCGAGGACTTTGTAATTGCCAGGCGTGCTGTTGATGACGCCGTACGTAATGTCCCCGCCACCACCGCCGCCTGCAAGAGGTGTCGTGGTATTGACCTCCGAGTCCCCGCTCAGCAGCACTTCGCCGAAGACGATCTCGTTGTCGATCGCGTTGATCGTGCCGTCGAGCGTCGTCGTCGAGGCCGTGCTGGTCAGACCGCCGTTGAAGTCATAGGTTGCGCCGCCGCCCAACGTCACTCCATTGGTATTGAGGAACTCGACGGCCTGCTCAATCGTCGCGCCACCGGTCAGCAGAACCTCATATGCTTCCGCTGCAGTGAGCAGTTCATTCGCTTGAAGGTTTCCAGTCACCGACACCTGTTCACCGCCATTGACACCAGTGAGATCAAGGGCGCTCGTCAGTGTGACATCGGATCCAGTGAAGCCGCCACCCTGGATGATGAGGTTATCGAGACTGCTGACCGCGCCAACGACCTCGGAGCCGGTGCCGCTGCTGAGCGTCAGGTTCTCGGTTCCCAAGTCGCCTGCGACATCAGCGCCAAGGATGATCTGATCATCAGCATCGATGACTACGTTCGCGCCCGTGATCGTCACCTGCCCCGCAACGTCGATATTGCCCTGCTGAGCGGTCAGGTTCCCGCCCAGCGAAGCGGCACCATCAACATCGATGCCCGCTGCGCCGCTCGTGGTGATGTCGACGCCGTTTGACGAAAGCAGATTGC